>NZ_ALNN01000012.1:0-79553 GCF_000293175.1 Capnocytophaga sp. CM59 | reverse complement strand
TTTTTGGCTTAATGGACAAAAATGTTGCTCGAAAGTTCTTCAATCCCTTATTTTATCTACCTTTGCAGCTATTTGAAAAGATGAATAAAAAATTTGCTTTTACTGTGGCAGCAAAATAACTAAGAAAAATGGCACTAAAGAGGGTGTTCAACGATACAAGTGTTATGCCTGTGGAAAGACTTTTTTAGCCAAGAGGCAATTGAATATAGATGAAGATTTACTTTGGGAAGAGTATGTCAAAGGTAAACAGACTTATGCTCAATTAGCTGAAAAATATAGGTGTTCTATAAGAACAATCCAAAGAAAGTTAGATAATTATTCTGTCAAGAAACAGCTTAAAACAGCCCGAAAGGTGATCGTTCTGATGGATACAACTTATTGGGGAAGAGAGTTTGGCGTTATGCTTTTTAAAGATGCAATAACTAAAGAGAACCTTCTAAAGTACTATGTGAAAAATGAAACGAATGCTTTGTATATAAAAGGAATTCAAGAACTTATAAGCAAAGGTTTTGAAGTTATAGCAATTGTTTGCGATGGAAGAAAAGGACTATTACAGTCTTTTAATGATATTCCTGTTCAAATGTGTCAATTCCATCAAAAGGCAATTATTGTCAGATATTTAACCAAGAATCCTAAACTCCCTGCTGCGCAAGAACTAATAAAAGTAGTGAATTTATTGACTAATACAGACAAAGAATCATTTGAAGGAATTTTGGGATTATGGCATGAAAAATGGGGAGATTTTCTCAAAGAGAGAAGTATTAATCCATTGACAGGCAGAACACATTATACACATAAAAAGCTAAGAAGCGCCTATAGAAGTTTGAAAAACAACTTATCATGGCTCTTTACTTGGTATAATAAAATAGAACTAAATATTCCCAATACAACGAATGCAATAGATGGTCATTTTGCGGACTTAAAGAATAAACTAAGGAATCATAATGGTTTGTCTTTGGAAAGGAAAAAGAAATTTATTGATGGGTTTTTAAAGGCATAGGGCTGCCAAAATATTAAAAAAATAGGGAGCCTTATTACAAGCTCCCTCATATTAACATTTTGTATAGCATCTGTATTATCCCTGATAGGTTGCTCCCCAGCAGAGCCTATTTCCGTTTATACAGATAGGGCAAAGGTAAGGTAGTTTTTTGTATTATCCAAATACCTGTCTAAAAAAGAGCAACACTTTTGTCCATTAGAAGCTATATACCCAAAAAAAGCAACATTTTTGTCCATTATACCTTAAAATAGGTATTAGAAATTAGTAAATAGCATTATAACTCATCTATGAAATACTTTATCTCTTTTATTTTAACACTATTGCTTGCTGGCTGTAACCTTTTCCAAAAACAACAGTCGGCAGGGGAAAGTGTGGCGAGTTTCTGGAAAGATGAAGTGTTTGTGCCTGTGGAGAAGGAGTTGTATGTGATTAAAGATGTAACAACGAGATATGCTAGTTTGACAGACTCTATACCATCCCTTTTTTTCATAATGGGGGATAAGTTGGAGATTATAGCCGAAGGAAAGGAACTTTATAAAACGGAAAGAGGCTATGTGGAAAAAGAAGACATGGGAGATTGGGAAGCCCTGAAGTCCAAAATGACAGGGGAGGTACTTGTAGAGAGTATCTATGGAGATATTTCTGATACTATCTCTAAGTATCTGAATATAAATCAAGTCTCTTCTGAAGAATATCAAAAAGCCTTGAAAAATAAAGTAGATTTCCTTCAAAGAGATACACTTGCGATTGTAAAAAAGAAAGGCAAACTTACTTTTGTGTGCAAACAGAGGACGGTTTATCTAAAAGATGATATATCTGAACTTGCGGACAAGCATTTTGATATGATCTATACCTATTTAGGCAATATACCTGCTATTGATCAGTATGTGGTATTGGAAGATACTGAAAGATCATTGGCTTATATCTTGATAGATAAGACCACGGGGGAGAAAAGAAGATTTGAGAAGTTTCCCTTTCTCTCTGCTGATAAGAGGTATATCATCAATATAGGTAGGGACTACTATGATAGGGATAGGCTTATTTCTTTGTATCGTATAGAACATATAAAACCGCTGAAAATAGACACCTTAGTAGAAGGATATACAAAGAGTTGGGATGTCTATGATCTTGATAAAGAACCTATTTTCTTTAGTAAAAATGACTATTTGTATGCGCCTATGAACGTGGTGAGTAATTTCTTTGACGAGCATAATAACCCCAATAAACAACGAATGTATATCAAGATAGGAATTAAGAATTAGAAATCCGTAAACAGTATTATAACTAATCTATGAAATATTTTATCTCTCTTATTTTAATACTAAGTATTACCAGCTGTAACCTCTTTCAAAGGCAACAAAAGGTAGAAGAGGATATACTTGTAAAAGAACCAGAATGGCCACTTGTAGAAGATTTACTTGATATTACAGAAAAGAAGCTTTTGGAGGCTATCAACGATGGAAGAGGTGAAATATCAGATACTACTACTTTTGGTAAATTTTTTACGATAGAAAGGATACCTCGGCAGGTGTATCAGCAAGCACTCAAGCATCGTTATAATTTTCTCAAGAAAGATAGCTTGGCCATTAAGCAAGAATCAGGAGTAATGACCCTTCCTTGTAAAAAGCAAATAGTAACATTCGTAGATGAAGGGCCTACAGAAGATACAGAAATTATATTTTATCTCTATTTAGGTGAAATATCTGACTTAGAGCAATATGTAGTGTCGCGTGTTGTCTACAGAAGCAGGGAAACTCTTTTTATAGATAAGCAAACAGGAGCAGAGGCGGAAATGGGGCGCAATCCTCTCCCCACACCTGATGGCAAGTATGTAGTGGATGTATATAGCGATTATTTTTCAATAATCCTAACGCTCTATAAAGTAGAAAAGAAGCGTTCTTTTACTTTTAAAAAACTGATTACTCTGGAGCCTCATTATTGGCTACTTGATTATGATGAAAAAGAACCTGAGTTTTTTAGTAATGATGGGTATCTGTATATGCCTACTATATGCAGATACTTCTCGGAAGATATTGATAAGCGCACCTATGTTAGAATAGGAATCAAAAATCAGTCGTCAGTAGATAACCAATAACCAACTAATGAAAGACAAGCCAACCACTATTCGCCTTTCTTTTTGTATATATGGAGACTATTTTGATGTGGATAAGGTAACCAATATCATGGGTTTTCCACCTACTCAAACCGCTTATAAGGGAGACCGACTAAAATATCGTGTCAGTGAAGAGACTTTCTGGGAATATAATTTTGCTCCTCTTGAAACTCTTCTTATCGAAGATAATTTGGAGGTGTTTGCTGCTCAGGTAACTCCTTGTTTGGAAGAATTAGCTTCCTTTATTAAAGCGTTTGCTCTTACCTCAAAATTACTTTTTTGTGTAGAAATGAGTCCTAAGGAGAGCTGTCCCGCCATCGTTTTTGATAATAAAATACTAGAACTACTTCATAGGCTTAATGCTTGGATAGATATTGATATGTATAAATAATGACAAATGACTAGTGACTAACAACTAGTCACTGGTCACTTGTCGTTAGTCACTATTTTCGTTTTTTCTTCCACTGGGAGATAGAATCTTGATTCATTTTCACATAATCCTCGTTACCTTCTTTTTTAGCTTTTTGTAGGGAAGTTTCAGCAGCTTTGATAGCTTCTTTGGTTTTCCCTAATCGGGAGAGAATCACAGCCTGCGCGCGATACATATAGTAGGGAGCATCGGTCTGCATGCTGAGTGATTTGGTGATGAACTCATTGGCCTTGTCAAGGTCTCCATTGGAGGTAAGCAGGTAGTTGGCCGCTTCGTAGTAATCGCGAGCAGAAGAAGTAGCTGTAATTTTGTCGGCTATATTCTCCATGGACTGCTCTTGGGTTTGGGTGTGGAAAGGCAGTTCTACTAAAGTTTTATCCCAACGTACCGCTATTTTCCCGTCGTTATAGTTGATAGGATTCAGCTCAATGGTAAGGTATTCTGTTTCCATGGAATAGGGGATAGGTTTAGCCTCGGCTTGTAGGGCGATTTGGTTTTCGTCCCATTGTTGAGGAACACCCCAGTTGTCATTTTTCTTATAGAAGTAGAAAGTCCATTTGTCGGCTTCAGGTTTGGTATAGAGGGCATATTTCCCTTTAGGGAGTACTTTGCCTGCGATAGATACGTCTTCACTGAAAGAGATAGTGGTGTTTTCATTGGCGCCTGTACGCCATACACGGCTGTATGGTACCAGTTCTCCGAAGATTTTTCTACCACGCTTAGCTGGGCGTGTGTAGCTTACTTCCACTTCGGTAAGTCCGACCATTTGTTCTATGCTACCCTTTACGCTGGGTTGGGGTAGCTTAATCTGTGCCATGGCTTCCGAAAAGAAGCATAGCATACTGGCGATAATAAATATCTTTCTCATTGGGATTGTTTTTTCAGGGAGGGTTTGCAGCAAAAAGTATGCCAAATTAGTTTTCAGTTTTTAGTTTTGAATTTTGAGTTTCCTACGAACTGAGAACTATAAACTCAAAATTATGAACTCAAAACTAACTAGATACTGCTTTGAGTCCTACTACCGAGCCTATGAGGGTAGTGAGGAAGAAGAGGCGCCAGAAGGAAGCGGGTTCCTTGAAGACTAAAATTCCAACTAAGACGGTACCCACGGCGCCTATACCTGTCCATACGGCATAGGCCGTGCCTAAGGGAAGGTGTTGGGAAACCTTCATCAGTAGGGACATACTGATAAAAGTGCAGAGCAAAAAGCCTCCGTACCATAGGTACATAGTGGTACCTTGTGTTTCTTTTCCTTTGCCAAGACAGAAAGTAAAAGCGACCTCAAAAAGGCCTGCTATGATAAGTAAAAGCCAATACATAATTTTGAGTTTTGAGTTTTTAATTTTGAGCTATGGGGGGCTATTTCATTCTTATGAGACATTCTTTTAATCTTTGTAGGAGATTTGGAGCTGCGATACAGTCGGCAATGCTTAGATTGTCTAAAGCAGGTACAGGCTGTGTGATGACAGAGGGGCTGCATAAAGACTTACAAACTGATTCCAAGCCGAATTGCCTGAATAATAGTTATCTAAATGATGGTTCATCTTTAAAAATTAAGAGTTGAGAAACAAACTATTCAATGATTACCTTTTGTCCTTTGCTCCAAAAATGTTCTATAATAGCCTGTAATATAGTCTCTTGTTCCACATAGGAAAGTGTATTATCTATGGAATTACGATAGATAATGTAACTATAGGTATTATCTTTTGTAAGTAAAAGACCCTCTCCTAAGATATTGTAATACTGACCTTTGTAAGATATGGTGATCTGTCCTCTTGTGATTTTTTCTATTTTGACCATTACATATTTTGATGAATTGTTTCCTAAACTAACGTGAGTTCGATATAACAAAAGCTCCTACGGATTTTCACGGATTATAATAAGACCTTTGGTCTTATCTCAGACTTACAACTCTCAATAAAGAGCCATAGAGGCTGCTTATAATGGGCACGAGCTGCAAGAAACGGATTGTCCTATGTTATTTTAAACTATTTTTAGCTTCTTCTAATAGTTCGATAAAGGTATTGTATTCTACCTTATGGGTTATTATTTCCTCATTGCTTCGATTCATGGTAGGTGTTTCTACGAAAAAATTATGCTCCTCATCGTAGCTAACAAGCGCGATATATTTGTCATCAATGTAGATTTCAGCGACTAAATTGTCATAATTACCATCACTACTTATGAGTATTTCTTTCTTCATCCGTTTTATTTTAGGCTATTGATCAGCTCTTTTTCTTTTTGGCTAAGATGTTCTACTTCAGGGATATAGCTGGGGTTTGGCTGGTACCAATCCTGTTTGTTATAGAAGGCTTGTAGGGTCTTGTCCTTGAAGATATAGCCGCGGCGGGCAAAGGGGAGGTTGCGTAGCAGGCGCTTCTCTTCTTCTGTTTTGGGTTCTGTTTCGTATTTGAAGTTGGGTAGGTCAATGGTGAAGGGGTAGTCAATAGGGAAGCCCGCACTCTGATGTACCCATAGTGCCCAATCACAGATATGGAGTTCGCCCTTGGGGGTAAAGTTTTTCTTTTGGAAAAGGAGTAATCCCTGCTGTACATAGAAGTTGGTAGTATTTAGGTCAGTACCGTCTCCTCCGCCTTTGAGGGTTGTTTCGGTGATTTTGCCTACGCCACTGAGAAGCCATTCTCTGCCGCTTTTGAAAAAGGTGCGTTCTATGGAGGCGGTTTGGAAAGCACCCATGTCTATGATGAGGGTAAAGTCGTCTATGCGCTTATTCGCCCAGCGGTTGGCTGCGGTGAGGATATAGTCAAAGTGGTAGTTGTAGGCGATGCCTTGAGATATATTGTATTTGTAGGTATGCTTGAGGATATTGACCCCCTTTTTGAACTTGGCTTTGAAGTGATAGACGTACCTGAAATCAATATCGTTGCCGTCCTTATTACCGTTGAAAGTATTGAGGTCTATGCTCTTTATCTTCCCCCCTTTGGCGTAGAGGGAATCGGTTACATAGGCGATTTGGAAAGGGAGGAAGGCATTGTTCAGGTTTACCGTAAAATCAAACATATAAGGGTGGTGTCCGTTCTTAGGGGCACCATTTACATCGCCGCTGGGGCTTTCGGCCTCGAAACCTACGGTGATTTCCTTATCCTCCTTGGGGTTGAAGAATTCGTAATAGACGGAGACTTCTATATAATTGTTTTGTATTTTTTTGAGGTACAGGATTTCCTTTTGTACGGAAATATCGGTTTCCATAATAGGGACTAAGTGATTGCCCGAACCGAAGAAAGCCCCGTCATTGGCGTAAAGAGCTGTGCTTAATAGGAATAAAAACCACTTCATAAGTTTTGAGTTTTAAGTTTTGAGTTGGATAGGGACAAAGGTAAGGATAATTTGGCAAATAGTCAATTAGCATTTAACCATTGACTTGCATTAATAGCAGAGAATAAAAGGCAAACAGCAGAGGTTTCAGGGGTTAGTATAATATTTAACTTAAAACAAATATAAATAATTATTTGGATTAAATATAAATGACTACTTTTGCGCCGTTTTTAGTTATATAAAAGTGTTCTTTATGAAAAAGAAAACACAAATGATGGGTAAGTGGCTACTGACAGCGATGATAGCACTTACAGTTCCTCAGGTGAATGCTGCTGACTTTGCAGCTTCCAATAGTACTATGGAACAGGAGAGAGAAATCCAAGTAGAAGGGCGCGTAGTAGATGCCCATGGCGCACCACTACTTGGGGTGAATGTTCTTGTAAAAGGTTCCCAACGCGGGGTTGCCACTGATAAGGACGGCTACTACACTATCCGTGTAGATGAGAATGATGTCCTTATATTCAGATCCTTAGGCTATCACACTCAAGAGGTAGGGGTACAAGGGCGTACTTTGCTCAATGTACAAATGAAGGTCTCCCAAGAGGAACTCTCTGAAGTGACAGTAACCTCCACTGGAATTAAGCGACAAATCAAGGATTTTGCTGGTACGGTAAATGTAGTTTCAGCTGCACAGATCAAAGAATTGGCAATTCCTGCTGTAGGAGATGCCGTACGCTTTATGCCAGGGGTCAATTATATAGATGAAGATGGACGAGGCTTGCGTCCAGGAATAGGACTCAGAGGGATAGACCCTGCTCGTAATAGCAATACTTTGGTTGTCATTGATGGGAAAATTCCTATCGGCCAGAGCTATTCCGATATGGGAGGGTATTATATGATGCCTGTAGGAGCCATTGAAAGTGTAGAAGTGATTAAAGGAGCCTCTCCTGCGCTCTATGGAAGTGGTAGTATAGGCGGTGTGGTGAATATCATCACTAAAAAGGGAGCTGCTCAGCCTCATACAAATCTTAACTTACAATATGGTAACCATAATGCACTAAATATAGGGATAGAAACCGTAGGTAATACCAATGAAGGTGCTATGAATTACTATGCTGGTTTTCATCGTCGTCAGGGTGATGGCTTTAGGAAATCACGTAGCTACTACGCTGTGAATGACTTTACAGGCAATGTTACCACTAAGATAGGGGAGAAGAACGAATGGCGCTTCTTCGTTAATGGCTTTACCGAATACTCAGATACTCCAGGAGGGCTTAGCCAAGCACAATGGGATGCTGACCCAGAACAATCGGTGAATCCGCATGATTTCTTTGAGGCGAGACGCTTTAGTACGGCTATCTCTTACAAACGTCTTTTTGATGAGCAGAATTCGCTTACTACCTCCCTCTATGGAAGTTATCTCAAGCGTGATTGGTGGCTTGACAACCGCAATGCGGACCCTGCTAAGCGCAAATTTACGTCAGCTTTGCGAGATATTCCTTCTTTGGGACTCTTCTCCGACTATGAACGTACCAATACACTCTTTGGTAAGGAGAACAAGCTCTTGGCAGGGATACGCCTACATACCGATATTACCCATGATATATCTGTGGCAGGTGATAAAATGGGTGTGAAGGAAGGAAAAACAACCGCTAACTCCGCCAATACGGTAGTAGTTGCTGAAGGTTATGTGTTTGATGAGTTCCATATCACCGATAAGTTCAATATCAATCCAGCAGTACGCTATACCTTTGTCAATTACGACAAAGAGGATTACTTCCGCAATCAGTGGGATAACACCAATGAAGATGCCTTTATCTACTCTTTGGGGTTATTCTATAAGTTCTCCGAAGATTATCGTGCTTATTTGACCTATTCTAAGGGATATAAGATGCCACAAATCCGTATTGCCTTTGAAACCAATGGTGATTTGGATGCAGAAACCTCCAACAACTATGAATTGGGCTTGCGTAGTACTCCTACCGATTGGTTGGAAGTGGAATTAGCAGCTTATATTTTGGATTTTGATCACAAAATATTCCGTGAAGGAGGCTTGCTTAACAACGGAGGTAAAGCACTACACCAAGGAATAGAAGTCAGTGGTGCCATCTATCCTATAGAAGGGTTGAAACTCTATGGAAGTGGTGCTATCCAGAAAGCAACCATAGAATATGGTATGTACAAGGGTAACCGCATACCTTATGCCCCTCGCTATACAGCTACCGCAGGGGCTAAATATCAGTTGGAACTTGGAGGGGGTACCCTTACCCTCAACGGATATGGAAACTTTGTAAGCTCTCAGTTCTCTGACACCAAAAATACAGCAGTAGGTTCTGCCAATGGTAATGTAGGGCTTATTCCTAAGTTCTTCTTGCTCAATGCTACAGCTAACTATAGTATCAAGCAATGGAATGTGAACCTCAATGCGCTAAACCTACTCAACCGCAAGTACTTCACTACCCGCCACAGTGCTTGGGGAGGAATTATGCCGGCGGCTACTATCAGTATATTAGCTGGAGTAGGTTACCAGTTTTAATAGGCTAATTAGCTGATTTTTAATTTGCCAATGTGCTGATTTGTCAATTAGCATATTGGCAAATTTGTTTGTTATAAAAAAATTCTTTTTTATTTTGGTAGTATCAAAAATATTTTCTAACTTTGCGCTTTAATTTCGAATAAAAAAATACAACCGTATTTAGAAACAGAATTTAATCATTGTAATAGAACAAAATATAAAAGTATGACGACTTTCAAACAATCAACCAATGCGCTACATGCGGGCTATGATGCGCAAGCCAACCAAGGCGCTCAGGCAGTGCCTATCTATCAGACAACATCTTATGTATTTAAGAATGCGGATGATGCAGCAGGAAGGTTTAATCTTTCGGTTCCTGGATACATCTATACGAGACTAAACAACCCTACCAATGATGTATTGGAACAACGCTTAGCGGCTATAGAGGGAGGGGTAGGAGCTGTGGTAACCTCCTCAGGAGCGGCTGCACTTACGACAACTTTCCTTACGCTCTTGCGTACGGGGGATCATATCGTATCGTCCAACAGCCTCTATGGAGGTACTTATAACTTGCTCAATGTAACCTTGCCACGCCTTGGGATTACCACAACCTTTGTAGATCCTAAGGAGGTAGCCAACTTTGACAAGGCTGTGAAAGAAAACACCCGTGCTATTTTTATAGAGACATTGGGTAATCCTAAGTTGGATGTGCTAGATATAGAGGCGATTGCCAAAGTGGCTCATAAGCACAAAATTCCTTTGATTGTAGATAATACAGTGGCTACCCCTGTGCTGCTGAATCCTATCAAACATGGGGCTAATATAGTGGTACATTCGCTTACCAAATATATAGGAGGTAATGGTACCAGCCTTGCAGGAGCGATTATAGACGGAGGAAACTTTGACTGGAGTAGTGGTAAGTTCCCTGAATTTACCGAGCCTTCTGCGGGGTATCATGGGTTGGTGCTACACGAGGCCTTGGGTAACCTGGCTTTTGTGGCAAAGCTACGTATAGAGGGCTTGCGCGATTTGGGAACCGCTCTGAGTCCATTCAATGCTTTCCAGATTTTGCAAAGCCTTGAAACCCTTCCTATCCGTGTGAAGAAACACAGCGAGAATGCGTTGGCTCTTGCCAAGTGGCTTAAAGCGCAGCCTGAAGTGGCTTGGGTGAATTACCCAGGGTTAGAAGATAGCCCCTATAAGACTTTGGCAGACAAATACCTACAAGGAGGACAGAGTGGTCTGGTTACCTTTGGTCTCAAAGGAGGCTTTGAGGCGGCCAAAAAGACGGTTGATAATGTAAAAATATTCTCTCTGTTGGCTAACTTGGGTGATACTAAATCGCTTATCATTCACCCTGCTAGTACAACCCATCAACAGCTTAGCGAAGAGGCACAAGTACTCACAGGGGTAACCCCAGACCTTATCCGACTTTCAGTAGGCTTGGAGGATATAGAGGACTTGCAACATGATCTTAAACAAGCATTTAAGTGAAAAGTGAAAAGCGAAGAGTGAAAAACGCTGTTCACTCTTCACTTTTCATTAAATAAGGGGTGCTCCTATGGAGGCACCCCTTATTCGTGTTAAATTATGAAGAAAATTGATTTTCAAAGTTTTGTGATGTAAGAGCTACAAGCTCTATGAATGTGGGCACGAGCTGCAAGCTCGCGCCAGCATGAGGCGATGTATGAGCTATAAACTCTATGGGTAGGCATGAGCTGCAAGCTCGCGCCAGCATGAGTATTGTAAGATGCAATAAAGAGCATCTCTAATAAGGGCTACAGACTTGCACCAGCTGTAGTGTCAGCGTTTTCTTGAGTGGGTTGCTCTTCTGTGTTCTCAGGTTGCTCTACATTGTTTTTGAGAATGAAATCTACGATGATTTTGGTCAAGTGGATAGATTCATTGCCAAGGACGTTATGTTCCTGATTAGGGTATAGGAAGGAGTGAATCACTTTGCCTTCGTTAATAGCCGCTTGTGAAATGGTGAGCATGTGCTGAGGTACCACAATTGGGTCTATATAGCCATGGATATAGAGGATATTGCCTTTTAGGTTCTTAATATAGTTGGTGACAAGGTTATCCTTGTAGCCTTCAGGGTTTTCCTCAGGGGTATCCATATAGCGTTCGCCATACATAACCTCATAGAATTTCCAGTCAATCACTGCGCCTCCTGCTATTGCGGTAGTGAAGGTGCCAGGGTGGCGGTACATAAGGGAAGAGGCGAGGAAGCCTCCGAAGCTCCAGCCATAGACTACCATACGCTTGCTATCTACGTAAGGGAGAGACTTGAGGTATTCTACACCCTTCATTTGGTCTTTCATGGCATATTTGGCTAAGTCGCGGTGTATCACACTTTCGAAGGCGAAGCCGCGATTCTCGGAGCCACGGTTGTCTAGCGTAAAGATAAGGTACTGCTCATTCTGAGCCATGGCGAGCATCCAAGGGTAGGTAGCACCATTCCATTGGTTGATTACCAATTGGTCATGAGGGCCTCCATACACATACACCAATACAGGGTATTTCTTTTTGGGGTCAAAGTCGCGTGGTTTTACGATTTTTCCATAGAGCGGAGTGCCGTTGTCGGCCTTGAGAGTCACAAACTCTACGGTACCTACATCGTAATTTTCCAAGGGGTTAGGTGCTTGGTAGAAAGTTTTGGAAGCCCCTGAGGCTACCTCTACCATGGAGACATTGTAAGGGGTTTTTAGAGCACTGTGGATGTCTAAGAGGTAACGGCCATTGCTGCTAAGGAGTGCAGAGTGCGAGCCAGCCTTAGGGGTAAGGCTTCTCACGGTACCTTTTCGGATATTGACACTATAGATATGTCGGTCACGAGGGTCTTCGCCTGTTCCTTGGATAAAGACATTTTCTCCATTTTCGTCAAAGCCTAAAACCTCCTGTACGACCCACTTGAAGGCAGTGAGTTGGCGGAACTTAGTGGAGCTAGTATTGCCCACATAAAGGTTCATAAAGCCATCTTTTTCGCTTAGCCAAACAAACTCATTGTTGCGGTTAGGGATAAAAAGGGCAGGGGTTTCTGGTTCTACCCACTTGGGGTTGCTTTCCTTCCAAAGGGTTTGTATCTTTTCTCCTGTTTCTCGGCTATAAGTATTGAGGTCGTAGTGGTCTTGGCTACGCTTTACTTCGGCTAAGAGGATTTGTTTTTCGTCGGGCGTCCAAGCCAAATTGGTCAAGTAGTGGGCGTCTTGGTTATCTACCTTGAGGTAAAAGGTGGTTTTGAGTCTTAGGTCAAAAACCCCGATTTTAGCGATTTCGTTTTTGGATCCCGCCATAGGGTATTTGATATTCTTCAGTGTAGCGGGAGTAGTGTTGATATCTACCAAGGGATAGTCCTGCACTTGGCTCACGTCCTTGACATAGAAAGCGATGTAATTGCCCTTGGGAGACCAGAAGATTCCCCCCTGAATACCGAACTCATTGCGGTGGATAAATTGGCCAGAGATGATATTTTCGTCTTTGGAAACAGCGATAGGGAAGCGAGGGTCGCTCTCGGTAGCCAAGAACAAGTTATTGTCCATGGTATAGGCGACGGCTTTCTGCTGGTGGTTATAGACCCTATTTTCTGCTTTTTCAGGAATAGTGATAGAGAAGATAGGTCGCTCGATCAGATAGTCATAGATGTAGAAGTGATTGGAGGTTTCCACTACTACCTGATTGCCGTCAATATAAGTGATGTTGGGGAAGCCCTCAATCTTATACGTATCGGATAGTTTTTGTAGGTTAATCGCCCCCACTTGGGCGCCTTTGGTGTCAAAGATCGCTAGGTTGCCGTCCTTGAAATAAGTGTAAGTGTCGGTGCCTTGTATCCATTGTAGGTAGTACAGGCGCTTAGTCCATAAGGCTCCGTCGTAGGTAGCCTTATCGGTTGCGATGGTTTGCTTTTGGGCGAGCGCAACAAAAGACAAGCACAAGGCGAGTAAAAGTGTTATTCGTCTCATTTTTTTTGATTTGGAGCACAAATATACGTTTTTTTAAGCGAAAAAAAAAGCAATAAGGTTTAAACTTATTGCTTTCTTTCAAGGGCAAAGGCAATTTGCCCCCTACATATATTCCTTATGCTTCTGCGAGTGGTTCAATAGAAACAAAGGATTTGTTGTTCTTTTTCTTTTGGAATCTAACGATTCCGCTTACAGCAGCATGGAGTGTATGGTCTTTTCCCATATATACATTTTCTCCAGCGGCATGTACTGTACCTCTTTGGCGAACGATGATGTTACCAGCTACAGCGAGCTGACCTCCATAGATCTTTACGCCAAGTCGTTTAGAGTGAGATTCTCTACCGTTCTTAGAACTACCGACACCTTTCTTGTGAGCCATGTTATCTGAATTATTAATGCTTGATCGTCAAGCGGTTATACAATTATTTTACGATACCTCCGTTGAGTTCGTCTTGCCATTTTTTGAGTTCGTCCCATTTTCCTTCAGCAGCGAGCTTAGCTTGTTGCGCCCAAGTCTGTGGGTCAAGGTGAGCTAAGGTTTTGCTAGCTTCTACTAGGATGGTGCGAATCTCTTCTACGGATTTCTTAGACAATTTCTCAAAAGTATTTACTCCTGCTTTAGAGAGTGCTTCAGCAGCTTTAGGGCCAATGCCTTCTACTTTAGTGAGGTCGTCTTTAGATTTTTTAGGTTTGCTTTCTTTAGCAGGCGCTTTCTTTCCGCCAGTGGCAAGGATTTCGCTAATCTGGATTTCAGTAAAGAATTGACGGTGTCCATTTTTTACTTTGTACCCTTTGCGTCTTTTCTTTTTGAAAACGATTACTTTGTCACCCTTTACGTGGCGTAATACTTTGGCTTGCACAGAAGCTCCGTCTATGGTTGGGGCGCCGATGGTAATTGCACCATTTTGGTCTAAAAGAAGAACTTTGTCGAAGATTACTTCGCTTCCTTCAGCGTCGTCTAAGCGGTGAACAAATACTTTCTGGTCTTTGCTAACTTTGAATTGTTGCCCTGCCATCTCTACAATTGCATACATATTCGTTTGCTTTTTAATTAAACAATAATTGGGTGCAAAAGTAATACTTTTTTTGGAAAGGGCAAAATTTTTTCGGAGAAAAAATTAAGTGAAAAATGAAGAGTGAAAAGTGAAAAGTGTTGGTTAGGGTGGAGTTTTTCACTATTCACTTTTCGTTATTCATTTTTCCAAAGGAAACGGCGCTCGGCGGTGGTTTCACCTACCTTTACCTTATTAATATGAGTGAAGGTTACAAAAGGGTCAGCCTCGACAAACTGGAGTGCTTTCTTGATACAATAGTCTATCTTGTAGGCAACGGCTATACATACACGATGGTTGCCGACTAAGCCCATAGCCATATAGATGTATTCGCCAAGGGTGAAATAATCGGTGTCAATGAGCTGAATTTCTTGGGTGATTTCTTTACTGTAATTCATATATTAAGTGATTAGAGAATAGTGAAAAATGAAAAGTGATTATTCACTCTTCATTTTTCACTATTCGCTTTTTATTTTTTAGAATAGGTCGTTAGCGGTGATGCTCTTGTCGTGCTTGGTGTAAGCGGTGGGTCGCTTGGCGAAGAAGTCATCGAGTTCGTTGACGAATACTTCTTCCTCAAACCACAACATAGGGGCGGCCTCCTGAGCGGTGATACCGAAAGGCTTGCCGAGATCCAATTGGGTCAAGGCATCATCAAGGCGGTAACGCATATAGTTGGCCAAATCTTTCTTGGTGAAGAAAGAGAGTTCGCCTTCTTCAAAAATCCAGTCCAACATCTTGTCTTCCAATAGGATATAGTCGCGAATAAACTGGGTAGCTTCTTCCTTGGCTTTGGCACGGAAGTCAGGATTTTCCTCGAATATGGTTTTGAGGATGTAGATACCCGCATTGGCATGTACCTGCTCGTCAATAGACGTCCAAGCGATGATATTGGCCACATTCTTCATATACCCTTTGAAACGAGTGAAGGAGAGAATGGTAGCAAACTGGCTAAATAGAGAAGCGTTCTCTATAATTAAGGTAAAGAAAAGGATACGCTCCATGGCGTTTTCCCTATTTTTGGCCAGATATTCCTTGAGAATTGCATTTCTTTCCTTGAAGATAGGCACTTCCAAGAGTGTTTCGAACTCATTGTTGTAGCCTAAAACCTCCAAAAGGCGTGAATAAGCCTCGGAGTGGCGGAACTCACATTCGGCAAAGGTAGCGCCTAAGCCGTTGAACTCAGGTTTGGGGAAGATGTCATAGAGGTCTCCCCAAAAAGTTTTTACTGCAACTTCCACTTGAGCAATCCCCAAGAGGGCGCGCTTGACGGCTTCTTTTTCTACCAAACTGAGGTTGGACTTAAAGTCCTGTATGTCAGCGGTAAATTCTACTTCGGAGTGCACCCAGAATGTTTGGTGCATCATATCCACGAATTTCATTACTTCTGGATACTCAAAGGGTTTGTAATTTTCCCTTTTGTCAAATATTCCCATGTTTTTTAATGATTAATGACCAATGACTAGTGACCAATGATCAATGATTAGTGATTGATAAATAAATATATCATATAGACTATAGCAGCAGCGATAAAGAGATAGAAATACCATTTGAGAAAGTCAAGGGGACTTTTTTTGATAAACAGCGTATCTTTCTTATCGCTGGTGGCTTGTTCTTTTCTGTTGGTGGTTTGTGCGTTTTTCTTAGGGGTGTAACCTGCTTTGGCTTCCATCTCCAAGACGGCCTTACGGAAAGCCTCACGTACCTTTTTGACCTCTTCGGGGGCATTTTCCCAAACGCAGGTATATTGGTTTCTGACGCGCTCCCACATAGGGTGACCTGGGGTAACCTCTTCCCTGTGATTGCCTTTTTGGTAAAAGAAATGTACATTGGAGCCGTCGGGGTCAGAGGAGGCACTGATGCTCTCATAAGTGTCGCTATAGCGGGTTTTGGCCTGAGCGACAGCGGCTTCAAGGTCGGTTAGCTTGCCTAAGAAAAAGTCATCAATGATGTCCTTGGCTTCTTTGAGACCTATATGAGTGGTGTCCTTCAGGAGCTTTACTGCGGCGAGCTTGTTGCCCTCATGGACGAGGGAGTGGATTTGGTCAATATCGGTTTGTGTCATAGTGAAAAATTATGTGCAAAGTTAGGGTATTTGATAAGGTTTTCCAAGAGAAAAAAGAGACAAGGTGCTAAAGGCTTATAAACAAAAGAGTTATTTTTTCAACAGAGAATTGTTGATAAGTAGTCAGTAGTTGTAGGGGCACGAGCTGCAAGCTCTCGCCAACGGAGGAATAGTGAAGAATGCTTTTCACTCTTCACTATTCGTTATTCGCTCTTTAGAATTGTAGTCCTAATTCTTGGACGAAGGTCTCGAGGAAAGGGTTTTGCTCCTTGAGGGCGTTGTACTTCTCTTCGAGGGTGTAGGGAGTGGCAGCGACAGCGGCGGCTCGGTTGAGGGTGATCTCCATGGTGATATGGTGGTTCTTGAGCTGCTTGTGAATATAGGTGAGCAGGCGCTGCTGGTGAGAGCGGATGTCTATATCGGCTATGTTGCTGCTGACTTCTATGTGAATGATGTCCTTATCAATAGCAGGAGTGGTCTTGCCTAAATAGCTAATGAGTAGGTGTTCGCCCCGCTTGTCCAAGATGGTGAGCATGTTCTGCCATACACGATCGAAATCCTCCTTGGTGTAGTTCTCGGCAGGGAGGTCTTGGGAGGATAGGTTGTGGTCATCGCGCACCTTGGCAGCTTCGCGCTTGAGCTGGATACTCTTAAGGGAAGTGGCCGAAACACTATGGGCAGGCGGAGTGGTTACAGGGGTGGGTGTGACTGTGGTAGTGCTAACTTGTTGAGGTTGAGTGGCTTCTGTCTTGTTTTCCTTAGGGGTGTCCTTGTGGAAAACAGAGGCAGGGATTATATATCCATCATTTTTTTTTTATCCCCTTCAAAGGTCAATGAGGCTAATTGCATAAGGGCGAGCTCAACCAAGAGGCGCGGGGTGCGACTTGTCTTATACTTAAGGTCGCAGTCGGAGGCAATCTCCAAGGCGCGTACCAAGAAAGGAAAATCGCACTTGGCCGTTTGCTCGGCGTACTTCTTTTGGGTTTCCTCACCCACTTCCATAAGGGCGATGGTCTTGTTGTTCTTACAAACCATCAGGTCGCGGAAGTGTCCTGCTAGGCCAGATATAAAGTGTTGTCCGTCAAAGCCATGTGCAAGAATGCTGTTGAACTCCACTAAGAGTTGTGGGATATTGTTGGCGACAATCAGGTCGGTAATTTTGAAATAAGTATCGTAGTCCAAGACGTTGAGAATCTCGGATACGGCTTGTCGGGTAATGGTATCTCCGCAGAAGCTCACCACGCGGTCAAAGATAGAGAGGGCGTCGCGCATGGCGCCGTCGGCTTTTTGGGCGATGATTTGTAGGGCTTCGTCCTCAGCCTTGAGGCCTTGTTCGCCAGCGATATACTTGAGGTACTCGCGGGCATCACTAATGGTGATGCGCTTAAAGTCAAAGATCTGACAGCGAGAAAGAATGGTAGGAATCACCTTATGTTTCTCGGTGGTGGCCAAGATAAAAATGGCATGAGCGGGTGGTTCCTCCAGCGTCTTGAGGAAGGCGTTGAAGGCCGCATTGGAGAGCATGTGCACCTCGTCAATGATATATACCTTATACTTACCTACTTGGGGAGGGATACGCACTTGCTCGATGAGGGAGCGGATGCCCTCCACACTGTTGTTAGAAGCCGCGTCCAGCTCAAAGATATTGAAGGCAAAGTCATTATCCCCTTCGGTAGGGGTAGTTTTCTCATTGATTTTCTTGGCTAGAATACGGGCGCAAGTGGTCTTACCTACCCCACGAGGGCCAGTAAAGAGTAAGGCCTGTGCGAGGTGGTCATTGGCAATGGCATTCTCCAGGGTATCGGTGATAGCCTTTTGTCCCACAACATCACGGAAGGTCTGTGGGCGGTATTTGCGGGCGGAAACGATGAAATTCAATTGTTAATGATTAATGGTTAATGATTAATTGTCAATGACAAGGTATTTTCCTTCTCCTAATTCAGCATATTGTTTGTATTCCCATTTCTTTCCATTGAGCAAGACCTCTTCCACAAGAGAGGTTGCACAGCAGCAGGGGGGATCTACATATTTTCCTTTTATAGTAATGGTATATTGCTTGGAGGGTGTCTGTAAGGTGTAAATATCCTCGGCCTCTCCTTCTGTTTTATTACTGGTAAAGATAATAAAGGAGAGTAAATCATACTTTTTCTCAGGATAGCTATAGTACTGGATGTAATCCTTTTTAAATACTTCTGTTTTTCCTTCGCTTGTCTTCTGGATTTGTACTTGCTCGAAGAAATCAGCCCCCACTTTTTCCTTATCTATGTAGAAGAGGAAGAAGGTAGGACCATTGCAACAAGCATATCCATCAGGACAGAGCTCTGATTTGTTATTGCCCTTGTTGCAGGCAAAAAACAATACTGATATGAGCAGCAGCAAAGCGGTACGATGATAGAATTCTTTTTTCATAATAATTTTGAGGTTATTAGATGGGTTAGATGTGTTGGACGAGTCAGGGCAATGATTATGGTTGGATTAATCATTATTGGCATTAATCACTAATCATTAATGAAATTTTCTCCCATTCCTCCATAAGGGCATCTAGCTGTTTTTTTTTCTGGCCGTACTGCTCCATAAGGGCGGGGGAGGGGTTGGCTTGTATTTGTTTGTCCATCTGGGCGATCTCGTTTTCAAGGTCAGCAATTTGTCGCTCTACTTTGCTGAGCTGATTGGTGAGCTTTTTACGCTCTTTTTGTTCTTCGTAGGAAAGGGTCTTTTCCTTTTCTACTACTACCTCTTTTTTGACCTCTTCACCTTTTTCTATCTCTCGGAAGGAGGAGACGGCTCTTTGTTCCAAATAGAAATCAATATCGCCGAGATACTCCTTGATGGTATGGTTCTTGAACTCATAGACCTTGTCAGTAAGGCCAGTGAGGAAGTCACGGTCGTGGGATACGATGATGAGTGTTCCTTCGAAGCGCTGGAGTGCCTGCTTGAGGACGTTCTTGGAGGCAATGTCCAGGTGGTTGGTAGGCTCGTCCATCACCAGTACATTAAAGGAGGAGAGGAGCATTTTGGCCAAAGCCAAGCGATTGCGTTCGCCCCCTGAGAGTACTTTTACTTTCTTTTCTACCTCATCGCCACGGAAGAGGAAAGCACCGAGTATATCACGTACTTTGATACGGTTGGAGTCATTGGCTGCATTGAGCATGGTATCCAAGAGGGTGAGTTCGCCGTCCAAGTAATGGGCTTGGTTTTGAGCGAAGTAGCCTATTTCTACATTGTGCCCCAAGCGGATAGAACCCTCATAGGGAATCTCTCCTATAATCATCTTGGCCAAGGTTGTTTTCCCCTGTCCGTTTTGTCCGACGAAAGCTATCTTGGAGCCACGTTCTACCAGTAGACTTACGTCCTTGAGTATCAGCTTGTCATCATAACTCTTGCTGACATGGTCAATCTCCAAAACCACTTTGCCAGGTTGTTGAGAGAGGGGGAAGCGAACGGACATAACCGCTGTTTCCTGCTCATCGACCTCAATGCGCTCAATACGGTCTAATTTCTTTATCAAAGACTGTGCCATAGAGGCTTTGGAAGCCTTGGCACGAAACTTATCGATGAGTTTCTCCGTTTGCTGGATCATCTTCTCCTGATTCTTTTGAGCGGCGAGCTGCTGGGTAATCATTTCCTTACGTAGCTCCAAGAAAGCCGAATACGGCTTGGGATAGTCGTAGATACGACCGGCGACAATCTCAATGGTACGGTTGGTGACATTGTCCAAGAACATTTTGTCATGCGAGATAATCACCACGGCGCCAGGGAAGGACTTGAGGAAGCCCTCGAACCAGATGATAGATTCAATATCGAGGTGGTTGGTCGGCTCGTCCAAAAGAAGAATGTCATTCTTTTCCAAGAGGAGCTTGGCCAGCTCTATACGCATACGCCAGCCCCCTGAGAAGCTATCAGTCAGGCGAGAAAAGTCCTCGCGCGTAAAGCCCAGTCCAGAGAGGATGCGCTCGGTGTCACCTTTATAAGCATAGCCTCCATGGATTTCGTACTCATGGGTCACATCGTGCAAGCGGATAAGTAGGTCATTGTAGCTCTCACTTTCGTAATCGGTGCGAGTTGCTATCTCATGGTGGATACTATCCAATTCCTCTTCAAGGCGCATAAGCGTAGTGAAGGCCTGATAAGCCTCCTCAAGCACTGTACGGCCTGCAACAAAGTCGATATCTTGTTTTAGGTAACCAATCTTTGCGTTTCGCTCTAGGGCAATAGTGCCCGTATCGGGAGGTAATTCCCCGGAGAGCATCTTGAGCAAAGTGGATTTTCCAGCGCCATTTTTGCCAATAATCCCCACGCGATCGCCGCCGACGAGCATAAAAGCCACGTCGGAAAAGAGTGTTTCCCCTTGGAAAGAAATGGATAAGCCACTAACATTCAGCATAGTTGTATGATGTATAAGAGAGGGGGCAAAAATACAAAAAATAAGTGAATAGTGAAAAGTGAATAGAGAAAAACTCTATTCACTCTTCACTTTTCATTCTTCACTTTTCACTACATCTGTTTTTCTCTTTTTAGCAGTGCGGTCGGGTTGGTTAGCGTCATCGGGGTCGCGGTAGCCAATAGCCACAGCAAAGAGGGTGCGATAGCCGTCCTTAGGGAGGTGCTTGTCGTACTCGGCAGGAAGGATCCCCTCCATAGGAGTAGAGTCGATTCCTATAGTGGCACAAGCGGCGAGGAAGTAGCCCAAGGCCACATATACTTGGTGTCCCATCCAAGCCTCCACATGAGCATCGCCTTGGCTTTTGATATACTGCTTATAGAAAGCAAAGCCGCCTTCTGAGATATAAGAGGGTGCTTCTTGTTCGAAACGGGCAACACTATCTAACACTCTAAAGATAACAATATGGCTGGCGAGTTTCACACGCTCCTGATTTATCAAGGAAAGAGGCGCAAAAACCTCATTCTTACGCTCATCACCCACGAAAACAAACTGCCAAGGTTGGCTGTTGATAGAGGAGGGTGATAGGCGGAGGATTTCCTTGAGCTGGTTAAGAGTATCTTCAGGGATACGCTTCCCGTTATACATCTTAGTGGTATAGCGGTTTTGTGCAATGGATAAAAAATTCATAGGATAATTTTTTTGTCGCAAAAGTAAAAATTTTAATTGTTAATTATCAATGGTTAATTGTTAATTGTTTGAATTAATCACTTATAGTCTGATGACTGATTGGTACTTATTAAAAATTATTAAAAGTTAAATAATGACTAATTATAGATAATTAAATATTATTTTTGTACTTTTGTCCCTTGAAAAAAATGGATAAATTGTTATGAAAAAAATTCTTCTATCTTTGTTGGGCTTGATAGCCTATGAGGGTATAGCGCAACAGTCCTTTGCAGGGCTTAGAACGAGTACCTATGGGGGAGCACTCTCCACTATTTCTAACCCAGCGCATGCGCTATGGGCGCGCCCTTGGGACGTGAACCTCTTGGCTGTAGATGCCAACTTAGGCAACAATGAGATGGGCTTTTCTTTTGACTTGGAAAACTCTTTCAAGAAATTTACGGATAACCTTGCCAACTCAAAAGCAATTGATGCAGGGGTGAAAGTGGATGTGTTAGGACCATCCTTTATTGTGCGTGTCAATAAAAGGAATGCGGTAGGGCTTGTATCTCGCCTGCGTGTTATGGCTGGCACCACTGGTATTGATGCCAATGTACTACAGGCAGTCATGGATGCTAAGAATATGGATCTTTCCAGTAACTTGGGAAGTTATAAGCAATTAAGAGGTGTTTCCGATATGAATGTATTGGCCAATGCCTTTAGAGAAATAGGGGCAGTATGGAGCTATACTCTCATGAACGATGGTTACAACATTATCCGCTTGGGCGCAGGAGTGAAACTCGTACAAGGTACAGGTAGCTTCTATATGGGCTTCAAGGGGGCGAATGCAAATAGCTTTTCATTGGGTAAAGATGCCAAAGGCGATCCTATACTTCACGTAAACAATGCTAAGGCTGAAGTGAGAAGTGGCGGCTTGGATGTGCTTGGCTCACCTGACATCTTTGCTACTTCTGCTTCCACCGTAGCAGCTGACTTAGGGGTAATCTACGAATATAGTGAAGATGGCTGCCCTAACTGTGACGGACATATTCCTTACCGCTTTAAAGTAGGAGTTGCTTTGCTTGATTTAGGAAAGCTTAGCTATACAACTAACAACAAGTCCTATCGTTATGACATCGTAAATCAAGATATCAACCTTAACGATGTTCAAAAGTCTTTGGATGCAGTTCCACGACCTGAAAAACTTGGAGGTAAAACATTCTCCTCTTCTTTGCCTACTACCCTGAATATCAATGTAGATTACCGTTTTGTAGATGGCTTCTATGTTAACCTTTCTAGCCAACTCAATATGGTGTCAAAGAACGAGTATAATGCGCGTTATTCTAATGACTTTGTACTTACCCCACGCTATGAGACACACTGGGGTGGTGGTGTATTCGGAGCATTCTTGCCTATTAGCTATAACGAAGTATCAGGTTTCAATACAGGGGTAGCACTTCATGTAGGCCCACTAATCTTTGGTTCTCGCAGTGTCTTTGGTAACCTCATAGGCTCTTCTAAAGAACTCAACGCTTTTGTAGGCCTCCGCTTCGGAAATATCTATCAATAGTGACGAGTGACAAGTGACTAACGACTAGTGACAAGTGACTAATGATAAGTGACGAATCATTTTTGAATGATATTTGTCACTAGTCATTAGTCACTTGTCATTATTTATTTGTATCTTTGCACCTCAAATAGAACGCATGCAAGCAGAGATAGTAACCCCTGATAAGCATTCGAATAAGGGGAAGAAAGAACAAGTACAAGAGATGTTTGACACCATCTCTCCCTCCTACGATGGGCTGAATCGTGTGATGACCCTGCGGATGGACATCACTTGGCGCAGGCGTGTCAGAGAAAAAGTGGCAGAGGTGAAGGCTGGCACAATTCTTGATGTGGCTACAGGAACGGGCGATTTGGCTATAGAACTCTCCAAGATCGCAAACGCACATATCATAGGAGTGGATATATCCCAAGGTATGCTCTCGGTAGGGGAGCAGAAGGTCAAGGCACTGGGACTATCGGAGCGTATCACCATGCAGCTGGCCGATAGCGAGCATCTACCCTTTGCCGATGGCAGTTTTGATGCGGTAACAGTATCCTTTGGAGTGCGCAATTTTGAGAATCTGCAAAAGGGACTTTCCGAGCTTAGGCGTGTGTTGCGCCCAGGGGGCAGATTGGTCATTCTGGAAACCTCGGTACCTACCCGCTTTCCCTATAAGCAGGGGTATAAGTTCTATACCAAGTTTGTCGTACCCCTAATGGGCAAGCTACTGGCCAAGAACCAGAATGCTTATGCCTACTTGTCGGAATCAGCGGCAAAGTTTCCTTTTGGGAAGCAGTTGGCCAATATATTAGAGAGCGAAATAGGCTTCTCACGAGTTAAGTTCTATCCGCAATTCTTAGGAGTAGCTACCATATATGTAGCTGATAAGTAAGAGATTATGAAGAGAATACTACTATTTATATTATTATTACCTTCTCTGATGGCAGCCCAGCCGATTATACACTTGGAAGATTTTGATTATCAGAAATTCCAATGGGGCTACTATTTTGGGCTGAACACCATGGATTTCCGTATGGACTATGAGAAGTTTGACTACAATGACGCGAGTAAAACAGACATACAGACCCAAAAATCTTACGGGTTCAATGTAGGGCTGACGGGAGATTTGCGCTTGGTGGATCACCTTAGTGCGCGTTTTGAACCAGGGCTGATCTATAACAAACGTCAGCTGGACTTTCCAGGGTTTGTACAAGAGCGTTCGCGCTATAGGGAGGTAGCCTCCACTTATATCTATATCCCTGTGCTGCTCAAGTATGGTTCTAAGCGTTGGGATAACTTCAAGCCTTATGTAACAGCAGGGGCTTCTATGACGCTGAACCTGAGTGCCAATAACAAATCCAGAGAGGACAATGTAGAAGGGAAGTTCAGGGTAAACCCCACTATATTCTTTTACGAACTCGGTTTTGGGATAGACCTCTATACGCCCCATTTTCGCTTTACTCCCTCCATACGCGGGCTGTTCTCTATCAATAACGAGCTCATACATGATAATGATCCCAATAGCCCTTGGACAGGTAACCTAAGAAGTATCTACACCAGAGCGGTGATGATCAACTTAACGTTTGAATAAACTCAAGATATGAACAAAAAAATACTTACATTCTTTATAGCACTATGGGCAGTGGCTTTTGCTGGTGCGCAAATCAACTTTCAGCCGTCCTTCGGTGGAGGGCAGCAGGATGAGAATCCAGTGGTATGGACATTCTCTCAAGAGAGGCTCTCCGAGGGGGAATACCTGCTGACCTTCAAGGGGAAAATAGCCCCTAAGTGGCATGTCTATTCGCAAAACAACCCTAAGGGAGGTGCTCTTCCGATGGTTATCACCTATACAACAGAAGGGATAGAGCTGGTAGGCGCTTCTGAGGAAGAAGGACTACACAAGGCCTTCAATGATGTCTTTGGGGTAGATGAACTCTTTTTTGAGAAAGAGATAAAGATCACCCAAAAGGTAAAACTCACTGATCCCAATGTAAAACATATCAAAGGAAATATCTTCTGCCAGGCATGTATAGATGTGTGTATCAACCTCAAGGAAGATTTCGTTTTCTCCCTTGACGGTTCTGTAGCCCAAGTGGAACAAAAGCAGGTAGATGCCCGCAGTGAGGATATGGCCAAGAGCCTAGAGATCCCCCTTAAGAACAAAGAACTCATAGGCAAGCCAGAACAAGAATCCAGCTGGATGGTCTTTGTTTTAGGCTTTTTGGGAGGCTTCATCGCGCTGCTTACCCCTTGTGTATTCCCGATGATTCCGCTTACGGTGTCTTTCTTTACCAAGCAAAGCAAAACGCGTAAGAAAGGTATCTTTAATGCGATCTTGTACGGCTTCTTTATATTGCTCATCTATGTTCTTTTGAGCATACCTTTCCACTTCTTAGACAATATAGACCCTGAGATACTCAATACCATTTCTACCAATGTGTGGCTCAATGTGGGTTTCTTTGTGATTTTCGTTATTTTTGCCTTTTCATTCTTTGGCTTTTACGAAATCACCTTACCTGCCTCATGGGGAAATAAGATGGACAATGCCTCCAATGTGGGGGGAATCATAGGCATCTTCTTTATGGCGTTGACCTTGGCCATCGTATCGTTCTCCTGTACAGGGCCTATCTTGGGTTCGCTCTTGGCAGGTTCACTCTCTTCGGGAGGAGCTATGCAGCTTACCTTAGGTATGGCAGGTTTTGGACTCTCATTGGCCTTGCCTTTTGTACTCTTTGCCCTTTTCCCTTCTTGGCTCAACTCTTTGCCAAAGTCAGGAGGGTGGATGACCACAGCCAAGGTATTTTTGGGCTTCTTGGAGCTGGCCTTTGCACTTAAGTTCCTTTCCAATGCCGATTTGGTACAACACTGGGGACTGCTCAAGCGTGAGGTATTCGTAGGGCTATGGCTCTTGCTTTTTGCCTTGCTTACCCTATATCTGTTCGGGTTTATTCGCTTTCCACACGATGAGCCACGCAAGCCACTCAAGCAATATTCCAAAGGGCGCTTGCTTATAGGGGTACTTTCAGCTGCTTTTTCTGTATATCTGCTCTTAGGACTTTTCGGTAAGAATAGTCTAAGACTACTTAGCGGATTCCCGCCCCCAGAGTCCTATGCGTTTTTCCATAAGGAGCAAAAGAGTGAGCAAGTAGTTTTCAAAGACTATTACGAGGGTATGGCCTATGCCAAGGCACATAATATGCCTGTGATGCTGGACTTTACAGGTTGGGCATGTGTGAATTGCCGCAAAATGGAAGAGCATGTATGGACAGACCCTGAGGTGAAAAAGCTCATGCAACAATATGTCCTTATCTCCCTCTATGTAGATGACAAAGAGGAGCTACCCAAGGATAAACAATTTGATTTCAAACACCGCAATGGCCGTGTAGAATACATTAAGACCATAGGGGATAAGTGGGCGACCTTCCAAGAGGTGAATTTCTCTTCGGCCTCCCAGCCTTATTATGTGCTACTCTCCCCTGATACCGAGCTGCTCTCTACCCCTGTACAATATGTGGATGTGGAAACTTATAAAGAGTGGCTTAAAAAAGGAGTGAAAAAGTGAAAAGTGAAGAGTGAAAAACGCTTATTGGCTCAAAACTTAAAACTTAAAACTAAAAACTAAAAACTCAAAACTCAAAACTTAAAACTCAAAACTTAAAACTGATCCCGTGAATACACAAAATTTATTAGAAAAACTGCGCCAGATAGTAGGTGCGAAATATGTAATGACTGACCCAGGGCAGACCGAACGCTATCGTACAGGTTACCGCTTTGGGACAGGGAATGCCTTGGCTGTAGTACGCCCTGCTACCCTTTGGGAGCAATGGCAGGTCTTGGAGGCCTGCACAGAGGCCGATGTGATAGTGATCTCCCAAGCTGCCAATACAGGAATCACAGGGGGTTCCAACCCCTTTGGGAATGACTACGACCGCGATGTGGTGATTATCAACACCATGCGCAATGACAATATCCAGCTAATCCTCGATGGAACACAGGCGGTTTGCCTACCTGGTTCTACCCTGAACCACTTGGAGGAAGAACTCAAGCCTTACGGACGTGAACCACACTCAGTGATTGGCTCCTCTTGTATCGGTGCCTCTGTGATTGGAGGGGTGTGTAACAACTCAGGCGGTTCGCTCGTACAGCGTGGCCCTGCCTATACCGAGATGGCACTCTATGCACAGCGCAATGCCGAGGGTAAGTTGGAACTAGTCAATCACTTAGGGATAGACTTAGGTACTACCCCACAGGAGATACTCACCAACCTACAGGAAGGCAAGTACCAGAAGAAAGATATACAACGGACTGAGAAAAAGGGACATGACCATGACTACTGTAACCATGTACGCCAGATAGATGCCGATACCCCTGCCCGCTTCAATGCTGACCCTGCCCGCTTATATGAGGCTTCAGGAAGTGCAGGACGCCTCGCCGTCTTTGCCGTACGTGTGGATACCTTTCCAGCAGAGAAACAGACAGCTGTATTCTACATAGGTACCAATGACACCAAAGTACTCACTGAACTACGCCGACACATGCTCGGCTCCTTCGAGCAGATTCCTATCTCAGGCGAATATATCCATCGTACTGCCTTTGATATTGCGGCTAAGTATGGTAAGGATACTTTCTGGTATATCAAGCATGTAGGTACAGAATACCTACCAAAGCTCTTTGCTTTGAAGGCTTGGGCTGATCGTGTGGCTAAGAAGATTCCTTTTATGCCTCACCACTTTAGCGAAAAGTTCCTCCAAGGTACCTCCAAACTCATGCCCCAACACCTACCCCAAATCATGTGGGATTACCGCAACCAATATGAGCATCACCTCATTCTCAAGATGGGCGGCAAGGGAGTAGAAGAAGCCCGCGAATACCTCAAAGAATATTTTGCCGACAAGAGCAAAGGGGCTTATTTCGAATGTGATCCAAAACTTGCCCAAGCGGCTATGCTCCTGCGCTTTGCAGTGGCTTCAGCAGCGATTCGTTACCGCTCGGTACATGAGAAGGAAGTAGAGGATATCGTAGCCTTGGACATTGCCCTTAAGCGCAACGAAGAAGACTGGTTCGAACAGCTTCCCCCAGAGATAGACAACAAAATCCTCCATAAGCTCTATTACGGACACTTTATGTGCCATGTATTTCACCAAGATTATGTGATTAAGAAGGGCTATAACTGTGAGGAGATAGAGGAAGAGATGCTCAAGATACTTGACAAGCGTGGTGCAGAATACCCAGCCGAACACAATGTTGGGCACCTATACCACGCCAAGGATTCTCTTAAGAATTTCTATAAAGAGCTTGACCCAACCAATAGTTTTAACTCAGGTATTGGGAAGACCTCAAAGAAGAAAGACTGGAAATAAGAAAGTGAAAAGTGAATAATGAATAGAGAAAAGTGTCTTACTATTTGTTATTCACTTTTCGTTATTAACTAACCACTAATGAGGAACTCAAAACTCAAAATTCTAAACTTAAAACTCCTATTGTGTCTGTTGCTGGTGAGTTGTACTTCCATGCCGCTTTGTTATCGGCTATTAGAGCATGGTAATTTTAGTGCTTTGAGTATGCCTCAGGAGCAGGAGGGCTATCAGATAAAGGAGGAAGAACTGCAGATACAGCCTTTTGATAAGCAAGAGGAGGACTATCCTTATAACCAATATGCAGAGCTTTCGGCTCGCTATAAAGTGCAGGCGGAGCAGGCTGGGCGTGCGGTATTCTTCTTTATGGCTTCCGATAGTGCGCAACAGAAGGTACGGATAAGGGTCAATGGGGGGCAAGTAACTCCCACGCCCTTAGACCCAGCCAAGGCCTATTCTTTCCTTTTAAGAGAGGGGAGTAGCATGGATTCTTCTCATGTGTATTATAGTGTCAAGTTTGCCGAGCACTATACCGTCCCTATCAGAGAGCTGAACGATGTGGTGTATTTTCAGGCAAACCTTAAAAAGGGAGAGAATAGTATAGAAACCCAGTATGAGGCAGCATTGGACAGAAGTGGCAGAGGGTTTTTGAATGATTTTTCCTTACACTATCATATACCTGAACCTAAAGAGGCTAACAATTATCCCCGTATAACAGTAACCATGAAGCGTGCCAATGGGCTACAGCTTATTCATACCTCTATGAAGAAATGCTTAGACAAGGGAGAAGATACCTATCTTTGGCAGGCTACTCGTAAGGATAAGGAGCAAGGGTTTTATTGGTATTTTAATAAGCGGCTTACTCCCACTGAGCAATTTCTGTTAGATATAGGGCCTATAGGGTTAGGACTTGTTCTTATCTGTATAGTGATCGTTGTACATCTGTATTACCTACGCCAACGTAACTATACCTTTTGGGATGTAGTGGGGATACCTTTCCTATTTTGTGTGTTATGTAATTGGATGGAGCGCTTTATAAGAGACTTTATAGGCGATCACCCTCCTTGTGCAGGGCAGGATAATATATGGTTGTTCCTTTTTCTGCCACTAATGTGCGTGGTGTATTTGCCTATATTAGAGATAGCAAAGAAAATAAGCCGTCGTGTGAAGTAACAAACACTTTGTTATATAAATATGAAAAACATAGCCTATAGAGTAGTGAGATGCTTTCTTTATAGTATCTTGTTTGTCGTCATTAGCAAGTTTATTTTCTCTATTCCTATTTTCTATCTTTTGACCATAGAGAATTTTCGAGAAAAGATACCCTGTGAAAGCATAGATGTGATTTCATGTGTTGTATTCTTTGTCTTGCTGTTATTATTAGAGCAAAAAAAGAGAGATAGTTATGGGTTTTACGCCTTGTTCTATGCTTGTTTTCACCTTTTGTCGGTTGTGATTTTTGTCATCTATAAGTATATGAAGCTATCCTTAACAATAGCAGGGGAGGAGGAGACAAACCATATTTGGAATGATTTTCTTTCTTATAGGGAGGAGATTATCCAGCTGTTTCTCAGCAGGGGCTTAGATGCGGGTATCATCTCTGTTTATATAGTCTCGTCTTTTTTTATACTAAAGAGGTATGTGAGTAATAAGCTATAATTTTTGGAACAAACAATTATGAAAAACAATAGATCTTACCTAAAAAAGTACCTCACCTATAGCCTCCAATTTTTGTTGGCTTTTGAGCTGATGATGTTTTGTTCCTCTTTGGCGATGACCCAAAGGCAGGAAGCTATGGTACGATTTGTAGAATACCAATTTACTTTTGTGTTCTTAGGGGCTATATTTTTCCTGCTGCTACTGCTCTTTAGGGCGATAAAGAAAGACACTTATGCTTTTTACTTTCTATTCTATGGCTGTTTTATCTTTTTAGCCACTATAAGCGATATGGGGTATCATTATTATCAGAAGGAGCAGCCCCATTATGAGCTAAAGACCATGCTGTCTGTCGGGCTTACGCGCTCCAGTTACTTTTGTATGATTATTGTGGCATCCTATACGATGCTGAAAAAATATATAAACAACAAATGAAGTGAAAAGTGAAGAGTGAAAAATGAAGAGAGATCCTATTATTCGCTATTCACTATTCATTATTCGCTATTCACTATTCATTATTCACTTTTAATTAATCACTAATAATTATGGAAGATTATCGTTTTACGCCAGAGCACTTATGGGTGCGAAAAGAAGGAGAGGTGTATTATGCAGGTATTACTGATTTTGCACAGCAGCAACTCAGTGATATTGTATATGTAGAGGTAGAAACTGAAGGACAGACCCTCGAAAAAGACCAAATCTTTGGTACTATAGAGGCTGTCAAAACCCTATCAGACCTCTATATGCCTATCTCTGGGGAGATTGTAGCCTTTAACAAGGAACTTATCCGTAAGCCTGAACAAATCAATAAAGCACCTTATGAGGCTTGGATTCTTCAGATAAAACCCACTCACCCTGAGCAGTGGGACGAACTGATGAGCGAGGAAGCCTATAAATTAATGACTAATGACTAATGACAAGTGACTAATGACTAATGACAAGTGGCTAGTGACTAATGACCTATGGATTAGTTACTTGTCACTAGTCACTAGTCACTATCTAAGTACATCTTCCTTACTTTTTTAAACAACTCGGAGGAGTATACGAAGTCGGTAACGGCTTTATTATCTGTTTTGAAGATAGTATCTTTACTACCTTCCCACTCTTTGTAGCCATTTTTGAGAAAGATAATTTGTTCGCCTATCTCCATTACAGAGTTCATATCATGGGTGTTGATAATGGTGGTGATGTTGAACTCTTCGGTAACAGTGTGAATAAGGTTATCAATCACTATGGACGTTTTAGGGTCAAGACCCGAATTGGGTTCGTCACAGAAGAGATATTTGGGTTCATTGACCACTGCGCGGGCAATGGCCACACGCTTTTGCATACCCCCAGAGATCTCTGAGGGTTTCTTGTGATGGGCATCGACCAGATTGACTTTCTCTAGTACAAAATCCACCCGATCTTTCATTTCCGCAGGCGAGAGCTTGGAGAACATCTCAAGGGGGAACATCACGTTCTCCTCCACCGTCATGGAGTCAAAGAGGGCACTGCCCTGAAAGACCATACCCATTTCCTGGCGGAGCTTACGGCGTTGCTCCTTGTTCATGTCGTTATACCTGACCCCATCGTAGATGATGTGTCCGCTATCGGGCACAAATAAGCCCAAAAGGGTCTTGAGGAAGACCGTCTTTCCAGAACCACTTTGTCCGATAATCAGGTTGGTTTTTCCCTTGTGGAAAGTAGCAGAAATACCTTTGAGTACCTCTACTCCGTCAAAGGATTTTTTAATATCTTGAACTTCAATCATATTACGTAAGTAGGATTTGGGTAATGATAAAATCAATGACAATGATGGCCACACTCGTCCATACAAAAGAGACGGTGCTGGCCTTTCCTACGTCTAAAGCACCCCCCTTCATATAATACCCATGATAGGCAGGGATAGTAGCTAAGACAAAGGCAAAAATCACACTCTTGATCAGCGCATAGGTGATGTCAAAGGGGCGGAACTGAAGCCTGATACCCTCTAAGAACTCGGCCGAGGTAGCATAGTGCCCTACAGTGGCGGCGATATATCCTCCATATATCCCTAAGGCCATGGACATACAGATCGCAAAAGGATAGAGCAAAAGGGCGACTATCTTGGGGAATATCAGGTAGTTAAGCGAATTAACTCCCATGATATCTAGCGCATCAATCTGCTCGGTTACTCGCATCGTACCTATACTGGAGGTGATAAATGACCCCACTTTACCTGCTACGATGATAGAGGTAAAGGTAGGAGCAAACTCCAATATAAACGTTTGGCGTGTAGCGAAACCAATAAGGCTTTTAGGAATCAGTGGGTTGTCAATATTCAGTGCCATTTGTATAGCAATTACCGCCCCCACGAAGAGGGAGATAAAGGCAATGATTCCCAGTGAGCCGTACATAAGGTCGTCTATCTCTTTGAGAATGAGTTTTTTAGTAATAGACCACTTGGTACGTTTGCGGAATATCTCGTATAACATCAGGAAATACCTCCCGATTGCTTCTATATGTTTCATTGTAATAGTTTGAGAGGGCAAAGATACAAAAATAATGATTAATGCAATAATTATTAGTGATTAATACAATGATGATTAATGATTAATGCCAATAATGATGAATTGTTATAAAAACTTAATTTGTTAAAACGGTTAAATTATCAATTAAGAGACAGTGATATATTCTATTTATAAGATAATAATCTATGGAGGAAAAATGGCTATAATGTTCATTATAAGGCTATTAATAGATTTTTGTTGAGAATTAAAAATAAGTATTGTTTTTAGTGTTTTGATTTTGTGTTTTTAATAAAAACGGTTAATTGCGTAATATTAATTAGTTTTGTTAATAATTAACACTATGTTTTGTATAGTTTTCTGTGTAAATTGGGGATGTTTTACTTAATGAAATGTTGGCTGCAGAAATAGTCACGTAAAAATTTGCTTTTCTCAGATTTTTTTCTGAATATTTGCAAAACTAATTGCTTAAACGTATCAAGAACATGAAAAGAAAATGGTTGTATGTGCTACTGGGGTTTTTATGGCTCACATTCTCGGGGTTATATGCTCAGGAGCAGACCGTAACAGGTGTGGTCAAGGACCAAGATGGGCGGCCTTTGTTAGGAGTCTCTGTAGTGGAGAAGGGAACCACTCATGGAGTGGATACCGATTTGGAAGGGAAGTTCTCCATCAAGGTGGCGGGTGATAAATCCGTACTTGTTTTCTCTATGGTAGGTAGTACTCCAGTGGAGCGAATGGTGGGGAATAACAAAGTGTTGAATGTGGTTCTTAAAGAAGAAGTAACAGAGCTTACAGGCCTTGTCTTCACAGGTTACCAAGAGATAGATAAAAAACTCTTTACGGGTAATTCGCAAACACTTAAGATAGACAACATCAAGCAAGATGGAGTTGTAGATGTGGGTCGTATGCTTGAGGGGCGTTCAGCAGGGGTCAATGTACAGAACCTCTCAGGTACTTTTGGTACTTCTCCTAAGATTACCATACGTGGAGGTTCTTCTATCTTTGGAGATACCAAACCCCTCTGGGTAGTGGATGGAGCTGTACAAGAGGAGGTGGTGAACCTTTCCTTCGAACAGTTAGCCTCTGGAGATGCCTCAACCCTAATTAGCTCAGCAATCTCAGGGCTAAATGCCAATGATATTGAGAGTATAGAAATCCTTAAGGATGCCTCTGCACTTTCCCTATATGGAGCACGTGCGCTTAATGGAGCCGTAATCATTACTACCAAAAGCGGAAAACGCAATGTGAAGACACAACTGAGCTACCAGTTGGAGGAGTCTGTACGTATGATTCCTAATTATGCACAATTCGACCTGATGAACTCCCAAGAGACCATGAGTGTCTATCGTGAGTTGGAGCAAAAGGGCTATTTAGACCGAGCTACTTATACGGCTGCTCAGCAAGGTGGGGCTTACCACATCATGTACCGAAATACCGATACCTATAACCCTGCCACTGGTCGTTTTCTATTACAGAACAGCCCTGAAGCACGTAATGCCTTCTTGCGCAAATATGAGTATGCCAATACGGACTGGTTCAAAACTCTCTTCCGACCTTCCTTAACTCAAAATCATACCTTGAGCCTTAGTGGTGGAGGAGAGAATACGACTATCTATAGTTCCTTGGGCTTCTTTGTAGACCCAGGATGGACTATAGCCGATAGGGTACACCGTATTACCGGAAATATCAAGACCACTTATGACCTCTCTTCTAAGGTGAAGATAGGTATCCTAGCACAAGGAGCCATCCGTAACCAAAAAGCACCGGGTACCTTCTCCCGTTCGAGCAATCAGGTGACAGGGGAGTACGAACGTGATTTCGATATCAACCCCTTCAGCTATGCACTTAATACCACTCGTGCACTACGCCCCTATGATGATGAAGGCAACTACGATTATTATCGTATGAACTATGCCCCTATGAATATTCTTAAGGAGCTAAAGAATAACTATATAGATCTGAAGATGATGGAGTACAAGCTCCAAAGCGACTTAGAGATCAAGTTTACTCCTGAACTCAAATATAAGTTCTTAGGTTCGGTACGTTATGCCCAAAGTACCCAAGAGCACACTATCACCGAAGGTTCCAATGTGGTAGGAGCTTACCGAGCCAACGATAATATGATTATAGGAGAGCGTAACCCATTCTTATACCGCAACCCTGATGATCCTTCAGCCCTCCCACAGGTGGTTCTTCCCAACGGAGGTATCTATAAGCTGGAACAAAATAACCTCCAAAGCTACTACTTACGCAATGCCTTGGAGTACAATAAGGCTTTCAAAGACCAAGATGAGCAGGACAAGCATACTCTTAAGCTCTTCTTAGGACAAGAATTTCGTTATACAGATAGGGATAACCAATCCTTCGATGGTTATGGCTATCAGTTCAATCGTGGTGGAGTAGTCTTCACCGATCCTCGAATCATAGAGAAGGTGATTGCCGATAACGCCCAATACTTTGATCGCTCTACCGGTCGTGAACGAGGGGTAGCTTTCTTCTCTCAAGCATCCTATGGCTTCCGCAATCGCTATATCTTCTCTGGTACACTGAACTATGAGGGCTCTAACCAGCTAGGTAGAAGCCGTAAGGCTCGTTGGCTTCCTACTTGGAATATTAGTGGTCGCTGGAATGTAACCAACGAACATTTCTTGCCTACAACCCATGCCCTCTCTAACCTCTCTTTCCGTCTTAGCTATGGACTGATTGCAGGACTGAACAATATAGGAAATGCCTTACCTATCATGGTCAGTACCATCACCCCCCGCTTCCGCAACCAGGATAATGAACGCCTAATCCGTATCCTTTCTCTTCAGAACTCAGACCTTACTTGGGAGAAGGTATATGAGACTAACTTTGGTACCGACATAGGCTTCCTTTCCAATGCGATCTCCCTCTCGGTAGACCTCTACCAGAAGAACTCCAAGGACTTATTAGACATCGTGCGTACTTCCGGTATGGGAGGGGAAATGAATAAGTATGCTAATGATGCCTCCATGACCACTCGTGGGGTTGAGCTAGTACTAGATACTCGTAACTTCAAGACTGAGGATTTCACTTGGAGTACTAGTGTGAACTTTGCTTATTTTAACCAAGAGATTACCTCCTTGGCCAATGCCTCCAACAGTGTTTTCAACTTAGTACGTGAGACAGGGGGCAATGTATTGGGTAATCCGCGTAACACCCTTTATTCCTATGATTTTGCTGGTCTTAATAGCCAAGGAATGCCGCTATTGAACCTCAAGAACGGAAGTACTGATTATAAAGATATTGATTTCCAAGACCGTGATAATATCCTCTCCTATCTCAAGAAAGAAGGAGCGGTCGATCCCAACATCACAGGAGGACTTAGCAATACTTTCCGTTACAAAAATTGGGAGCTAAACTTCCTCATTACCATGCAAGCGGGCAATAAGATTCGCAAGGCACCCCTATACAAAGGAGCTGGCTATGATGACTTAAGTGTCTTCCCAAGAGAGTTCAAGAATCGCTGGGTAGCCCCTGGAGATGAGGCCTTAACTCAAATCCCAGGCATTGTCTCTCAGCGAACACTCAATGAGGAAAACAAGGCCTATATCTCAAGAGCTTATAGCGCTTATAACCACTCTACCGCTCGTGTAGTCGATGGCTCTTTTGTACGAATGAAGAGCATCTCCCTCTCCTATACCTTTGATAAGGAAGTTTTGGAAAATCTGAACATAGGGAACCTGACCCTACGCTTACAAGCCTCCAACCCCTTCCTAATCTATGCTCATAAGGACTTGAACGGACAGGATCCAGAATTCTTCCGCTCTGGAGGAGTAGCCTACCCAATCACACCCCAATATACCTTTACCATTAATCTTGGAATCTAACAAAACAGCAACTCATGAAAAGAAACAAATACTTGTCCCTCTTGGCCTTAGCCCTTACCTTGGTGCTGAGCGCCTGTAACAAAATATTAGACGACCTACCTGATAGCCGTACAGAAATAGATAGTACTGAAAAAATAGAGGAACTCTTGGTCGGTGCGTATCCTAATCGCTTTCCTACCTACATCGCAGAGATGATGAGTGATAATGTAAGCGAGAAAACCTCCTTCTTAGGCATCTCAACCCTTAATACAGATATGTATTTCTGGAGAGATAACAATGAGATAGATGGAGAGGACAATACCCCAACCGACTATTGGATAGCCTGCTATGCAGCCATTGGGGCAGCCAATCAGGCCTTGGAATCCTATGCTGAATTAGGCGAGACAGCCCAATATAACTATATCAAAGGAGAAGCCTTGGTAGCACGAGCCTATGCCCATTTTATGTTGGCTTACCTTTGGTGTAAGCCTTATAATGAGGCTACCGCTACCACAGATTTGGGATTGGCCTATGTTACTGAGCCTGAAAAGCATGTCTTTGGGCGATACACTCGTATCCCACTTAAGGAATATTATGATGCCATAGAGCGAGACCTCACTCAAGGGCTTCCCTTGCTCGATGATAGCAAATATAAGCAACCTCGTTTTCACTTTACCACAGCGGCAGCTCATGCCTTTGCTACGCGCTTTTACCTAATGAAAGCCCAGTGGGATAAGGTAATTGAACATGCCGATGCTGTTTTGGGAGCCAATGCAGAAACTAAGCTCAGGAACATAAAAACCCTCAATGCGGTAGCTCTTGAATCCAGAAGTGCTTACTATACAGAATCCACTAATCCATCGAATATACTTGTGGGGACGGCTCGCTCTGCCTTGGCCTATCGTTTCCAGACTCATAAGTATAGCCTAACTTTGCAAAAGATGGCGGAGATCTGTTCTCCTCGTAATACCCATCCTTTGAACTTTTCCAATATCAGTTGGGAAGCAGTTAATTCGGCTTTGGGAGATGGTGCAGGTAATATCGTTTTTCCTAAGTCTAACTACTACTATAAGTATGTAAATCGTTCGGCAGGTACTAGGGTTTATTATAGTGCAGCGGTTTTGTTCTCTTATGACGAGGTTTACCTCAACCGCTTGGAAGCCTACCTAATGTCTGGCAACTTAGATCAGTTCCGTCGAGATCTCTTTACCTATCTCATTCCTAAGACCCATAATAGCTCCCGACCCAATGAGGCTTATCCCTTCCCTCGTATGACTTTCGAGCGCTATATGACTCAGGCGGCACTTGATAGGCGTTATCAGGGTAGAGGAGTTGATTTCGATCCTTCCTATCCCCTCACAACCCGACAGAGAGAATGGCTTCAAGCTGTGGTGGATATCCGACGAGTGGAGTTTGTACAAGAGGGTTTGCGCTGGTTTGATAACAAGCGCTTAGGGATGAAGGTCGTGCATAAGGTGGGTGATGGCCAAATAGAACTCACCAAGGACGACCCTCGTCGAGAGCTTCAAATTCCTAATAGCGCCCTTGAATTTGGTATGGCACCCAACCCTCGTTAATCTTTTTAATTCTTTGAAGTATGAAAAAAATAACCTATATATGTATTGTCCTTTCTGTTGTCCTTTCCAGCTGCAATAAGAAAGAGACACTCGATCCCCAAAGTGTGATCCATGACGATACGGATCCCCGCACAGCTCTGGATACCTATATCCAAAACGAATATATCAATCCCTATAATATAGAGGTCAATTACAAATATGTGGATATCAACTACGAGCTGGGGCGCTATCTATATCCGCCGACTGAAAGTAAGGTACAGCCTTTCTTGGAGATGATCAAGTACGTTTGGTTAGGAGCCTATCAGCAGGTAGCCGGTACGACTTTTGTTAGCCAAGTAGCCCCTCGACAGATAAGCCTTATCGGAGGGCGTAACTTAGATCCTCAGCGCAATCCTGAGACTTACCTCTTCGAGGAAACTCTCGGTCAGGCTGACAATGGGGCTAAGATCACCATCGCTCGCGTTGACTATTATGATCCGGCCCATCCAGATGAGGACAATATCAGGCACATTATCCATACCATTCAGCATGAGTACTGCCATATCGTCAATCAGCATAAGCCTTTTGCACCTGAATTTGGAAAAATAACCCCCGATGATTACAGCTCTTCTTGGCATGGTAAGACAACGGCTCAGGCCAATGCCTTAGGCTTTATTACTAACTATGCAGCAGCAAACCCCTTTGAGGACTTTGCCGAAATGACCTCTCATATGCTCATGAAGTCCAAGGCACAATGGGATGCCGCCCTCAATACGATGCCTGAGAAAGGGAAGGTAGCTCTTAAGAAGAAGGAAGCCTTTATCGTGGAGTACTTCAGAGCCGAATGGGGTATCGACTTCTATCAGCTTCAAAGGGTTGCTTACCAAAGAATGCAGAACTATTTGTAAACCAAAACGGATACTAAAATGAGAAAAATATTATACCTACTCGCTATCATAGCTGTAACCGGATGTCAAAAGAACGAACCCGATTTGCTGCTGGGTAAAAACGCCTCCGAACGTATACAGCAGAACAAGGAAAATCTCAAAAAAACGCTCTCGGAGGCGCCTTATGGATGGAAATTGAGCTATTTTCCTAAAAAGAATACCTTCGGAGGCTATACCTTTCTAATGAAGTTCACCCTCGCAGGACGTGTAACAATGGTAGCTGATTTCGGTAGTGGGACAACTCCTCAGGAGAGTGGTTACCAAATTCAGGAAGGACAAGGTCCCCTTTTGGTCTTTACCACCCGAAACTACATTCATACCCTGCTTGAACCCCTTACCTATAGCTCAGACCCTCGTGAGCATATTGGTAAAGGTCTTGAAGGAGAGTTTCAGTTTGTCTATATAGGGCAGGAGGGTGATAAACTTAAGTTCAAAACCCAACGAAAGGCGACCGAACAATTCCTTTATTTCGAGAAGGCCACAGAAGAGGATTGGACAACTATAGGTACTCAAGGTGAACAGCTTGATGGTATTGATCATACCTATTACTTGAAGGTGACTTCTGCTCAAGGAGTGGAGAACTACTTTGTAAGAAGTGCCTTCCGTATGTTCCTTTTTACCTCCATGCAGGATAGTCACAAAGCAAGCCGAGCAGGTATTGCGGTGAATTCTAATGGACTGACTTTCACACCTTCTTTGGAGATAGCAGGAGAAAAATTTACTCATATGACAGCAGAGCCAGGAACTCCTCCGCTGAACTATAGAGCACAAAGCAATGGAGTGACTATTGAGCTAAGACACTTCAATAATCCTATGGATGAGTTCGAATCCCAAGGGGATGTTGTTAGTGACTTTATAGTACTCTTAGGCGATCAAGCACATCTTAACTTGCCTTATATGAGTCCGGACTTCAAAAGAGACTTCTATACAGAGGTAGGTGAAGGGAAATTCTTCTCCTATGAGTTACTCTTCCAATCCGATGCAGATACTCCTCTCTTGCGGGTAGGCTATACCCCTACAGGAGACCAGAATGATAGAGTGTATTACGCATACAAATGCAACTATGAAATCCGTGATAAGAAGATATACATCACCTTCATAGGCGAGCATGAGGATATGGATGAGTTCTGGATAGATCCTGATAATGAAGAAATTCTACAGATGGCACAGGAGCGATTGACTCATTTTATTCAAATCAGTTCCCAAGGTATCTATCTTTGGAAGTCCAGCTTATCGGCAACCTTGGGGCCAGTATACTATATGAGAAGTATCTCAGAACCTAACTATTACTTCCCTGGTACAGTAAACCAAGCCGTGGAAGAATAAGAGATATTTATTAATCAGTAATGGTTAATGATTCATCCCATACGAGGATGAATCATTAACCATTATTGAATTATTATATATTTCTCATTGGTCATTTCTTATTTTATTCGTATCTTTGCCCTTAGAAATAATCTAATTATAAATGGACAATATCTCACAGATCCTCTTCTTAGTATCTGATAGCTTACTGATACCAGATATTATCGTACTATTGGTACTCTTCGTTAGGGCTTTGTTCTTGGTGGGGAGCTTCTACAACCAGTATATCACTAAGTATAAGAACGAGCGGCAATTGCGCCCTATCCTTAATCAGCTAACCCCTGAGCGAATGCAAGAGTTGCAGGCGGCACTTCCTGAAAAAGATAATTCGCTGTATATAAAATATTTGCGTGCTATACTTGCCCGCCCTGCCGATGATACCTATGCCGATTATATGATTACCAACTTTGAGAATGATGCGGAAAAAGATGTGGTAACCTCTAAGCTCTTGGCCAAGGTAGGCCCTGTATTGGGACTTATCGGTACACTGATTGCTATGAGTCCTGCCCTTACGGGACTCTCCCAAGGCGATATTTCCAAAATGGCTTCCAATATGCAGGTGGTTTTTGCCACTACCGTAGTGGGATTGGTAGTGAGTTTGGTGGGATTGGTAACCCTACAGTTCAAGCAACGTTGGTATGCCAAGGAGGTGAACCAACTGGATTATATTACTCGTATCCGTAACCAACAAAATACCCAAAAATGAGAAACAACCGCAGAACAACGCCTTTTAAGGACGATGATGCCGACCCGCTAAGCGTGGTAGTCAATCTCTTTGATGTGGCTATGGTCTTCTCCGTCGCTCTGATGGTGTCCATGGTCATGAACCTGAACCTCTCGGCTTTCTTCACTGGGGGAGACTTTACCATTGTCAATAAGAATGGTGATGATATGGAGATTATCCAGAAAAAAGGAGAGAAAATCACCAAATATAAAACAGCCAAAGGCGCCTCTTCTTCCAATACTTCTTCCAAGGAAAAAGGCAAACGCCTGGGTACCCTCTACGAAAATCAAGATGGGGAGAATATTTTTGTACCAGACTAATAAGTGAAAAATGAAGAGTGAAAAGTGAAGAGCCGCTTTTCACTCTTTACTTTTCACTTTTCACTAATTTCAGTTGTTCCCAAAATAGTTGCGTAGGGAAGCCTACGACGTTGTTATAAGAGCCTTGTATAGAGCGAATGCCTACGGCTCCGATCCATTCTTGGATGCCATAGCTGCCTGCCTTGTCATAAGGTTGGTAATGGGTGAGGTAGTAGTCAATCATCTCTGGGGTGAGGGTTGCGAAAGTAACTAAAGTGGTGTCGTAAAAGGCCACTTGCTTTTGAGTGGTAGCCAGGCACACAGCCGTGATTACCTCATGGTTATGACCTGAGAAGCGACTGAGTGTTTGGAAAGCATCTGTATAGTCCTTAGGCTTTCCTATGGCCTCACCTTCAAACCAAATAAGGGTATCGGCAGTGATCAGCACCTCATCGTCCTTGAGGGTCGGTAGCAGTGGAACGGCCTTTTGCTGAGCTATATACATGGGAATTTCCGCTCCTTCTAGTTCAGGAGGGTAGGATTCATCGGTGGGGGAGAGGCGCAACTCAAAGTCTATTCCTAAATCCTTGAGGAACTGTTGGCGACGCGCCGAAGCAGAAGCGAGAATGTATCTCATCTAAGAGTTTTCGAGTTTTTAATTTTGAGAGGGTTTATACAAGTCACCGTAAAAAATGAAAAGTGAAGCGTGAAAAGCAAAGAGGTTGCTATTCATGCTTCACTTTTGATGTTACGCAATTAGTCTTAAGATATAGACGAATCCAGTAAGGATAAAGGCGTTTACAAAATCCACAAAGAAAGCACCGACCATAGGCACAATGAGGAAGGCCTTATGTGAGGGACCAAATTTGTCAGTGATAGATTGCATATTGGCTACCGCAGTTGGAGTCGCTCCCAAGCCGAACCCACAATGTCCGCCGGCTAATACGGCAGCATCGTAGTCCTTGCCCATTAGGCGGTAGGTGACAAAATAAGCATAGGTGCTCATTACAAAGGTCTGTACAGCCAAAATTACGAGCATTGGAAGTGCTAAGTCCAAAAGCTGCCATAACTTAAGGTTTAGTAGCGCAATACCTAAGAAGAGACTTAGGGAAGCATTGCCGAAGACATCGATAGCACGATCGAACATTTTGATTTTGAAGACGTAGGTGAGTATATTGCGTAAGAATACGCCAAAGAACAATGCCCAAACGAATTGAGGTAAGGTGAACTTGTCAGGGAAGAAAGCCTTTACCGTATTGGAGTCCATCAGGGCAGAGAAGGAGAGGCAGGCAGCAAAGAGCGCCATGGTCTCAATAGCGGACTTGGAGGTAATAAGGCGTTGTTTTTCAGGTTGTTCGAATACGCTTACTTCTGTATCGTTATCGTTATCATTGTTGTTCTTCTGAGCCTCCTCGGAGAGTGGTTTTCTGCCCATTTTATTGACCAAGCGGCGTGCAACAGGTCCTCCGATGAGTCCTCCTAATACCAAGCCAAAGGTAGCGGATGCCATCCCTAAGGCAGTAGCCCCTTGTATATGATAATCTTGTTCGAGCACCTTACCCCAAGCCCCAGCGGTACCATGTCCACCGGTAAGGGTAATGGAGCCAGTTACTAACCCTATTATGGGCTCTAAGCCAAAGGCAGAGGCCAAGCCTATCCCTACAATATTTTGTACTACGATGAACAGTGCTACTATCCCTAAGAAGATGAACAATCCGATACCCCCTGATTTCAAGCGGGAAAGGTCTGCACTTAGTCCGATAGAGGTGAAGAAAAATAACATGAAGGAGTCCTGAAGCCCCTTGTCAAAATTCAAGGAGATCCCTTCCCCAAACGTAAGTCCGTTTTCGAAGGAAAGCCCCGTTACAATATATAAAAGGTAGACAAGGAAGGACATCAGCAGTCCGCCAGCCACCGGTTCAGGGATGTTGAAGTTCTGGAGTAATTTGATTTTAGCCACAAGAAGTCGCCCAAGGAGCAGTACTAAAGTAGCAGCAATAAGGGTGTAGTAGGGGTTTACAATGATTGTATTCATAACAAAATGAAAGATTGATTTGAAGTTAATAAAAAATCCTCTTAGCATTTTGAAGATGATAAGAGGACTATAGTACCTGAGGAGGGAATCGAACCCTCACTCCGAAGAACACGAGTTTGAGTCGTGCGCGTCTACCAATTCCGCCACTCAGGCAATTATTGTTATGAATTCGGGGGCAAAATTACAACTAATTTTTTAATTGTGCAAAAAAATCATTCTTTTTTTTTCAGAATCATTTTTAATTTATATCTTTGCACTCGGAAACAAGAGAGTCCTAGAGGGCTTTACAAAAAACGCAAATTACTTATAATTAGTTGATTTTATGGAATATTCTATGCCAGCTGTAAAGATTTTTGCTTGTACACAAAGCACTGAATTGGCAGGCAAAATTGCTCGAGCCTATGGGATTGAGCTAGGAAATGTGATTTTCTCTCGTTTTAGTGATGGAGAATTTCAGCCTTCCTTTGAAGAATCAGTACGAGGTGCTCGTGTTTTTATCATTGGTTCTACGCATCCTACTTCGGAAAACCTTATGGAGATGCTGCTGATGATTGATGCGGCTAAGCGTGCCTCTGCTAAGCATATCACGGCGGTTATGCCTTACTTTGGGTGGGCGCGCCAAGATAGAAAAGATAAGCCTCGTGTACCAATAGCAGCCAAATTGGTGGCCAACTTATTGGAAACAGCCGGAGCTACTCGAGTGATTACTATGGACTTACATGCTGACCAGATTCAGGGCTTCTTTGAAATTCCTGTAGATCACCTCTATGCCTCTACCATATTTGTCCCTTATATCAAGTCCTTGAACTTGGAGAACCTTTGCGTAGCCTCTCCTGATATGGGAGGATCTAAAAGGGCACACTCCTATGCTAAGTTCCTCAATAGTGATGTGGTAATCTGCTATAAGCAGCGCAAAAAGGCCAATGTAATTGAGAAAATGGAGCTTATTGGCGAGGTAGAGGGTAAGAATGTAGTCCTTGTAGATGATATGGTGGATACAGCAGGTACGCTGGTGAAAGCCTCCGAAATTATGAAAGAGAAAGGAGCTGTGAGCGTAAGAGCCATTTGTACTCATGCTATACTAAGTGGCAATGCAGTGGAGAAGATAGAAAACTCACCTATGGAGGAGCTGATTGTAACCGATTCCATTCCGCATAACTCCTTGCCAAAGAAAATACACGTACTGAGTTGTGATAAGCTCTTTGCCGATGTGATGCGTTCGGTACATGAGCATGCCTCTATCAGCGACAAATTTATAATGTAAATTTTTAATTAATATATATTTTATGCAATCAATTACAATCGTAGGATCTCAAAGAGAAAGCGTGGGCAAAGCAGCGAGCAAAGCCTTACGTAATGCTGGAAAGGTTCCTTGCGTATTATACGGAGGGGAGAATACCATTCACTTTTCAGCGGACAGCCTAGCGTTCAAAAAATTGGTATATACTCCTAATGTATATACTGCAACGATTGAATTAGGAGGAAAGACTTATACAGCTATCCTTCAGGACATTCAGTTTGACCCTGTAACCGACAAAATCCTTCACGTGGATTTCTACCAGTTACACAAGGATAAGGAAATCACCCTTGAGGTGCCTATCCAAATCGTGGGAACAGCCCCTGGGGTAATGGCCGGTGGTACACTCCGTATCGTAAACCGTAAGCTAAAGGTAAAAGCCTTGCCTGATAACTTGCCTGACTTCGTTCCTGTAGATATTTCTTGGATGGAAATGGGTAATCGTTTCTATGTTACCAAAATCGCTCAGGAGAACTACAAGATCATGCACCCAGATAACACCGTAGTATGTCAAGTACGTGTATCTCGTGCTGCACTTAAGGCTGCTCAAGATGCGGCTAAAGCAGATACTAAGAAGAAGAAATAATTTTTGTCTGTAACTCATGATAAGAGAGCCTGCTCACCGCAAGGGAAGCAGGCTCTTATGTTTTATCTGTTATACAGTTCGTTCTATGACATAATCCACAATCTGGAGTAGGGATTTCTTATAAGGAGAATCGGGAAAATCCGATAGTATAGCTAAGGCTTTTGCTTGGTATTCCCTCATCTTGGCTTCGGTACGCTCTATACCGCCGTGAGCCTTGACATAGGCGATGACTTCCTTGACGCGCTTTTTGTCTGTATTGTGATTTTTGACACTGTTAATCAGCCATTTGCGGTCTTCTTCGCTGGCCTGGTTGAGTGCATAGATCAGCGGCAGGGTCATCTTTTGTTCCTTGATGTCGATGCCTGTAGGCTTCCCTATGGCCTCTTCGGTATAGTCAAAAAGGTCGTCCTTGATCTGGAAGGCCATACCTACATATTCGCCAAAACAGCGCATCTTCTCTATCAGCGGGGCATTGTCGGGGCAAACTGAGCAAGCGCCCATGGCACAGCAGGCAGCGATGAGGGTGGCGGTCTTCTGGCGGATAATCTCGTAATAGACCTCCTCGGTGATGTCCAAGCGGCGTGCTTTCTCCATTTGTAGGAGTTCGCCCTCGCTCATCTCACGGACAGCTACCGAGATGATGCGCAACAAGTCAAAATCCCCATGGTCTATAGAGAGTAGTAGTCCTTTGGAAAGGAGGTAGTCCCCGACCAAGACCGCGATTTTGTTCTTCCACAAGGCATTGATAGAAAAGAACCCACGTCGCTTATTGCTATCATCTACCACATCGTCATGCACTAGGGTAGCCGTATGAATTAGTTCAATAACGGAAGCCCCCCTGTAAGTGCGTTCGCTGATGGTGCCTCCGCTGGCGAGCTTAGCCACTAAAAAGACGAACATAGGGCGCATCTGCTTGCCCTTGCGATTTACGATATAGTGGGTGATGCGGTTAAGCAGTGCCACCCGTGAGGACATGGAGTCTCTGAACTTGTCCTCAAAGGCAGCCATCTCCGCTGCTATAGGCTCTTTTATTTGTTCGGTAATCTTAGCCAAGGTAATTCGTTGTTTAGGGTTATTCCCATTCGAGCAAGCGTCTTTCTCCTTCTATGGTCTTGATGTCGGTGATGTCCTGTGACATTTCGATCACGCCCTTATAGTTTTTCTGGGCATCACGTACGGCAAAGTAGCGCACATAGATCAGGCGTCCGCGGAAGTTCAGCCAGAAGTTGGCTTCGTTCTGAGTACCATTGCGGAAAGCCTCCACGATTTTTAGCACTGTACCCACGCTCTTGGGCGGGTGGCAGAACTTCACTTCACGACCAATAATTCCTGCACTACGAGGGAAAACACGTTCCTCACCGCGGTTATAGAAAATCACCTTGTCATGCTCATCTACAAAAGTAATATCGATAGGGAGGGTCTTGAGCAGCAGGTTCACTTGTTCTACAGTCATATAACCTTCGTCAAAGTGTTGTGCTTTCTCATCAAAGACCACATCGGTACGTAGGGTGGTATCTTGTGAAGGGTGTATATAGCCCTCTTCGGAGGGGTAAGCAGGGGGAGGGGAGGGGAGCATCCAGCCGATTTCCTCTTCTCCTTGGCGCATCTTGATCCAATCCTCATCGGAGAGAATCTCCAAGGAGCGCGCAAAAAGAATGTTATACTCTACAGAGAGCAGGCGTAGGAGGTTTTCCTCTATATAGGTCATGTTCTCCGCTGCTTTGGCCAGTTCCTTATCCTCTAAGTTCTTTCTGACCAAGCGGAACATATCGCGTATGGTATCATGGAAAGACCACATGTTCTGAGAGGGGTTAGTCCAGCCTTTTTGTTCCAAGAAAGGAAAGAGCTGATTCTCTTTTCTCTGGAAGCGTTTCTCTATGGTGGAGAGATGGTTGAAGAGGTTATAGAACTTCTGGTAGTCCACTTGGGGGTCTGTCTGCATCATCTCCTCTAATAGGTTCTGAATAAGTTCAGCCTCTTGCAGATAGGTGCGTATAGGGTGCCCTTCGGGTAATTCTGAATACATAATTTGTAAGGGTATTAAATCAGTGGCAAAAGTACAACTTTTTTTTGAAGAAAGAAAGATAAATATTTGCTTTGATGATTGGGAAAAAAACGTTATCTTTGCTCTCTAATTTTCAAAAATAGTAAAAATGGCAAAAGAAACAACTTTTGATGTACTCATTGAGATTCCAAGAGGAAGCAGAAATAAGTACGAATATGATTTTGACTTAGGTAAAATGCGCTTTGATCGCATGCTACATACCTCCATGGTATATCCAACTGACTATGGGTTCATTCCTGAAACCTTGGCCGATGATGGAGATCCCTTGGATGTGCTTGTAATCTCTACCATTCCTTTCTTTCCTGGTTGTGTAGTGAAAGTAAAGCCTGTAGGTATTCTCTATATGTCCGATGAGAAAGGCGGTGATGAGAAAGTCCTTTGTGTGCCTGAGGCCGATCCTATGGTTAAATCTCTCAGCCAGCTCAATGAGGTAAATCCACACCTTACCAAGGAGATAGAACATTTCTTCAAAGTGTATAAAGATTTGGAAAACAAAAAAGTAGATGTACGTGGTTGGGGAGATGTCCAAGAAGCCCTCAAGGTATATGAGGAATGTATCGCACGCTACAAGGGACAAAGTGCAAAGAAATTTGTTCTTTAATTGTTAATTATCAATTGTTAATTGTCAATGGCTATAGATGTTGATAATCAACAATTGATAATTAATCATTAACAATTAAAAATTAACAATTAAAAAGATGGCAAAGAAAGAAAAAGAAAAAGTAGAAGAGATTAAGGACAAGGAAGCCAAAGCACAAGCCCTAAAATTGGCTTTGCAGCGCTTGGAAAAGTCCTTTGGGAAAGGAACGGTGATGCGTCTTGGAGACAAGGTAGCCGAGAAGGTAGAGGTGATTCCTTCGGGTTCTTTGGGCTTGGATATTGCCTTAGGTGTAGGGGGGTACCCACGTGGTAGGGTGATTGAGATCTTTGGTCAGGAGTCTTCAGGTAAGACTACCCTTACACTGCATGCCATTGCCGAGGCACAGAAGCTGGGTGGCTCTGCCGCTTTTATAGATGCGGAACATGCCTTTGACCCCAGTTATGCCAAGAAAATAGGGATAGATGTGGATAACCTGATTATCTCCCAACCTGATAACGGAGAGCAAGCCCTTGAAATCGTAGATGGGCTGGTACGCTCTGGAGCTGTGGATATTATCGTAGTGGATTCCGTGGCTGCCCTTACTCCTAAAACTGAGATAGATGGCGAGATGGGTGACTCCAAAATGGGCGTACATGCCCGCTTGATGTCCCAAGCCTTGCGCAAAATAACAGGGAGCATCAGTAAGGCCAACTGTGTGGTGATGTTTATCAACCAGTTGCGTGACAAAATAGGGGTGTCTTTCGGAAATCCTGAGACTACCACAGGGGGTAATGCACTGAAGTTCTATTCTTCTGTACGTGTAGATGTGCGCCGACAAGCGGCTCCTCTGAAAAACAAAGAAGGAGAGGCCTACGGTAGCCTTACGAAGGTGAAGGTAGTGAAAAACAAAGTAGCACCACCTTTCCAAAGAACAGAGTTTGAAATCATCTATGGGGAAGGTATCTCCAAGGTGTCCGAAATAGTAGATTGGGGAACCGACTTTGACATACTCTCCAAGAGTGGGGCTTGGTACAGCTACGGCGGTACCCGCTTGGCCAATGGTCGTGATGCGATGAAGGCCTTACTCCATGACAATCCTGAAATGGCTGAAGAGATAGAAGGTAAGATCAAAGAAGCCGTCAAAGAAGGAAAGGTAGTGGTGAAGAAGAAAGGTAAGAAAGCAGCTACCAAAGACAAAGCCGCTGAACCTGATGAAGATGAGGAATACGACGAACCTGAAGAAGACGACGATTTTCCAGAGGAGGAAGAAGACGATTAGTAGTGAAGAGTGAAAAGTGAAGAGTGAAAAATTATTCACTTTTCACTTTTCATTTTTCACTTTATTGTCTTCCCTTAACAGAGAAAGGAATCCCCAGTCCCAAGGGGATTTTCTCTAAAATATTATCAATAGTGGTACGAGTCCAGCCACCATTGGCACGGCAGCGGATTCTAAGTTCGCTGTCCTTACTTCCCTTTAGCTCAACAGCCTGCAAGGCTACCCAAACAACTCCCTTGGGGGCAAATATGGATAACTCCTTAGTGAAAATCTGTCGTTTACGGCTGGCGGGCACCTCTATATAAATAGGCCTTTCTATCAAGGGCTTAAAGAGGGTATGCTCCTTATTACTCTGGTAGACTACCACACGCAACACACAACGATCAAGGGTGTTGGCTACAATATTCATCTCAAACTTTGTAAGGAAAGTATCCTTGTTTAGAGAGATAAAGTCGCCCAATTCCTCCTCACCCTTTTCCTCATTTTCAGCTATTTCCTCCTCAGTAGGGGCGAGAATGCTCATAGTAACAATAGTAGGTAAGCCCTTTCCCTTGAGCGTACGCTCCTTAGGCTGCTTAGCGGTAAAGGTCGCTTCAGGAAGTACAATCTCGGCTGCCTCCAAGACCACCTTGTCGGTAATATCCTTCTTTATGAGTACCTTATGTTTATAGCTCAGATGTCCAAAGTAGATGCTATCGGTATCCTTAGCATGCAGGGCTTCCAAGGAAAAGCCTCCCTGCTCATCGCTGATAAGACCTTTGGAAGTGCCTTTGACGCCTATATTTACGTATTCAATAGGACGACCTTGAGTGTCTTGTACCACTACTTTTTGTGCAAACCCACTCAGGGAGCAACAACATAAAAAGAGAAAAAACTTCATGATAGTTTGAGTTTTAAGTATGCCAACTGACCATTAGCAATTGTTTTATAGTACAACGATGGTCAGCAAGTCTCCTTTGGCAAAGAGCTTTCGGTAATAGATATAGGATAGGTATAGGGAAAGTTGCATGAGTAGTTTACAAGCCTTTTCCTTTATAATAGCCTTCTAAAAAAGCATCTACTAAGCGCTGTAAGTCTTGACGTAAGAGGACACTTAGTAGCGCAGCAGTTATTATTAAGAAGTTTCGTTTTGTACTTGTTTTCATAGATTATTTATTTTGGGATTATTTATTTTGGGTTATCAAGTTTTGTAAGTTGTTTTTAGATTACTATACAGGCCGCTACCTTGTCTTAGTGTGTTAGAGAATAAATAGCTTCTCCTGTAATTTTTCCAAATAGGTAGATAATCAGGGTGGAAAGGATCACAGCTATAGTGCCCCACCACTTGTTGGTAAGCATAAGGTCGTAGAATTTCTCTATATTTATAGTAGGTTTTTTCATGTTATGAAGTGTTTTATAATTCTGTGCAAAGATAAGAAAAAAAATCAAAATAAAACAAATGATTACTTAATTTTATCAACAAAAAAAATATCATAACAATTGTTTGTTTTTTTAAATTTTTTATTATACCTTTGCCCAAAATATAACGATTATGAGTAACACGATTCCGTTAAAAGAGAAGTTAGATTTTCAACAATATCAGTTGGTTATCAATGCTTTGGCAAAAATAGGAATAGAGATAGATATTCCTACGAATGTGGATGCTTATGCGGCTTCCTTGAAAGAAAAAGAACTCAAGGAAATGCCACTGAAAGAAAACGAACAGCTTTTTAAAATAGAGCTACCTTTGGCAGAGCCGCTCTTTCTTGCTGATAAGAAGGGGGGAGAGATGATCGTCATTACCAAAGATACCTATAACAAGCTGCTTATCAGGATTGAAGAGCTGGAGACGCTCAATCGCACGCTAAAGGAAAAACTAGTTGAGCGACCTGTGGCTTCTGCAACCTCTACACCTACACAGGCGCCTACTATGGCCTTTACTTCTACGCCTGTGGCACATATCCCTGAACCTCAAGTAACGCCTGTGACTCAGAGCCCTATGGCTTTTACCTCTACACCTGTGACTACACCTCCGCCTGTAGCAGCGCCTGCCGTGGCATCGCTTCAGGAGAGTACCCATACTTTCTCCACTACGGAACCTTTGACAACCAGCCCCTTAGTGCCTCATACTATTACTAAAACAGCTGAAGAGCCAACCTACCATAAGGAACCAACTCCTACTTATCAGACTCCTATCAGTACTTCCCTTCACCAAGATGCTGCCAATATCTCTAACGAAGAGGCCTTGGAAAGAGCTAGAAGGATTATCGAGAAGTACAAGAAATAGTGAAGAGTGAAAAGTGAAGAATGAAGAGTGAAAAATGAACTTACTATAAGTAACCAAATAAAAAAGAGGCTACCTTTTGGGGTAGTCTCTTTCTTCTTTATAGAGGGCGAATTGCTTCACATACTTGCTTACGCAACTTTGCCCCTACAAAATGTATTATTCACTTTTCGTTTTTCACTTTTCACTTAAAACAGGTTGAAGGTGGCGCGGAGGAATACATAGCGACCATTCAATCCAAATTGTGAGGTGGCACGTGAATAGACAAATTGGTCATTGTTGCTATTGGCCTTGACGTTTTTCTCAGGGTAGAGATCAAGGAGGTTATTTACACCCAAGGTCAAAGAGGTCTTAGGGGTAAAGTTGTACGCTACTGATAGGTCGGTGATGACCTTGCCACGAATAACTTGGTGTCCGCGCTCATCAAACTCAAAATCGCCTATACGCTTGTCAGCAGCGATGATGTCAGGGCTAGTGGCTTTGCCATAATAGGTGTTACGCAAGTAAGCATTCCACTTGCCTATGGTGAGGTTGTGGGAAAGGGTAGCTTTGAAGCGAGGGATTACCTCTTCCAAAAGTACGCGAGAGCGTTCGGAGAAGAATTTTTCTTCTAAGCCAGCCGCTTTAATAGCTCTTGGGGTGTGTATCTCACCTACCTTGCGGGTTTGGGTAAGGTTGAAAGCAAAATCGTTGTTAAGGGTGAACTTGTCCGCTTGTAGGGAGTGGCTCACAACCACATCTATTCCTTTGGTCTCCACATCTACTGCATTGGCAAAGAATTGTACAGTATTTACATTGGCTTGATCAAAAATCTGTTTGAGTTCATTCTGCGCGGGGCTGTTTCCAGCGGGGCGGGTAAAGGCCTCGGTGAGGATAATACGGTCATCTACACGGATAAAGTAGGCATCGGCACTAAGGGAAAGACCAGCCTTGGGAATCTTAACAGCAAAACCAGCACTGAGTGATTTGGATTTTTCTTCTTGTAACTTCTCTATGCCAAAGAGTTCTGCGGCACGGGAGATATTGTTGAATGTTCCTGTTTCCTGTAATACCCCATTGATCTGCAAGGTGTTGATATTGGTATAATACAACTGGTGGATAGAGGGCGCGCGAAAGCCAGTGGAGGCAGCTGCTCGGAGATTCACATTGGGCAAGAGTTTCACGCGTGAGGCGAGCTTATAGTTAAAGGTATTACCAAAGTCAGAATAATGTTCGTAACGCACTGCTGCATTGGCCAATAGCCACTTGGTAATATCGGTTTCAAATTCTCCATAGCCAGCCAAGACATTACGGGTTTTGGTTAGGGCACTCTCTTCTCTGAAGCCAGGGAGTACCTGAGCACCTCCAGGGAGGGCATTGCCAAAGAAGTCGGTAACCTTCTGTGAGGCAGGAGCACTCAAGGGGAGTACGCCTCCTGTGATATCATAGGTAGCATAAGAGTTTTCAGCGCCTGCTACAGTGCTATAGGACTCATGGCGTTGCTCTACCCCAAAAGAGATGTTGGACTTGTATAATAGCTCAATGGGGCGCGAGAGATCCAAATTGATTGTGTTCTGTGCAAAGCGTAATTTACCAGCATCAAAATAATCAGGAGTAGCAAAGCGCAAACTGGTATTGCCAGTGTTCTTGATTGTATAGGCAAACTCATTGCGGCCGAAGGTATTACTTAGGTCAAGGTGCCACTTGCCAGCCTCGCCACGGATTCCAGCCGAGATAGAAGAGTCCTGTATGTCGGTGGTAATCTGAGGCAAGTAGCCGTTGGGGTGTAGGCCAGTGAAGGTACGGGCTTGGTTAGGGCGGCGGAAGAACCCCCCAGCCTCTCCATAGCGGTAGCTCTGTCCGCCAAAGGCATAGAGTTCCCAGTTGTCAGAGACAGGAAAGGCTGCATTGACAAAGAATTGAGTACCCAAGAGACTGGATTGGCCTACATGCATGTTGTAGTCCTTGCGGTCAAGACCACGATAGGCGAGTTCCTGCTCGGTAAAGTCCTTTTTAAGCAAGGGTTGTAGCTCTCCGATGGAGTTGGCTCCTTGTATCTGGGCGAGGTAACTGCTATCAAAATAACCTACTTCCCCTGCATAGCCTTTGATAAGGCCTAATAGGCGAGGGTCGGCATCTATATTGATATTGGAAAAGTAGCGAGATAGGTTGTTCCCATAGTTAAGGGCACGGCGTTCTATGGCGTTGTAGGCGTTGAATATCTCTCCGTCAAAGGTACCTGCACGGTGGGTTTTGTCGCGGAACTGAGCGGAGAAGGTAAAGTTTAGAAAACCACCTTTTTTACCCAATTCGGTACCATAGTTGATGTCCAGCTGACCTTGTGCTCCGTCAAAGCCACCGCGGTGGTCATTAGCTGTAGGGGTAAGGTGTCCGCCATAACTTACTTGGGCAGAGAGGCCTTTGTCTTTCTTAAGCTCAAGGTTCATCACCCCAGCAATAGCATCGGAACCATATTGGGCGGAAGCCCCATCGCGCAACACCTCTATTTTGGAAAGGGCGAAGGAGGGAATAGTATTAAGGTCAGTCCCAACGGTACCACGCCCAGGGGTACCATTGACATTGATAAAGGCGGAGGTGTGTCGGCGTTTTCCGTTCAGTAGTACGAGGGTCTGGTCAGGGCCTAAGCCGCGCAATTGGGCAGGGTCAAGGTGGTCAGAACCATCGGAGACTACTTGGGTGGTAGAGGTGAAAGAGGGAGCAATGCTGTTGAGTATCTGGTTGAGGTTCACCTGAGGTTGGGTTTTGCTGGTTTTGGCCACATCAAAGACGTCCACAGGGACAGGGCTATCAATTTTGGTACGCCCTCCTGCACGGGAGCCTACAACCAATAATTCAGGGAGTTCTTCGGCTTCGCTTACAAGGGTTACCACGAGGTTTTTCTGCTTACCAATCTTGATTTCTTGGTTTTTGAAGCCGATATAGGAAAAGACAAGCGTTTGGTGAGGTTCTACATGGATGCTGAACTCACCGCGTTCGTTGGTAGTGACACCTTTGTTAGGTACCTCTTTGACTAAGATGGTAACGCCCAAGAGGGGTTCGTTCTGGTCGTCAAAGACTTTACCTTTGAGAGTTTGTGCGCTTGCAATACTTGCCACAAGAAAGGCAAGGAGACTAAGGAAGGGTTTTAGTTTCATTTTTTTAATTTTTAATTGTTAATGGTTAATTGTTGTTGCTATTATGACTAATTGCTGTCTGCTTACTTGACCATAGAAAATAAAAAAAAGCAATGATATAACATCATTGCTTTCTTAAACTATGGGCAAAAGAAATTATGATGTCTTACGTTGGGTAAGGCATGAGACAACACATCATCATATTTCTTTGCGTAAAAAACATCTTTTTTAATTGTTAATTATTAATTGTTAATTGTTAATCACTTTTCACCCACATACCCAGCTCTATGTATTCGCTGGCTACACTCTTCACTCTTCACTCTTCACCCACATACCCAGCTCTATGTATTCGCTGGCTACACTCTTCACTCTTCACTCTTCACTCTTCACTCTTCACTCTTCACTCTTCACTCTTCACTCTTCACTCTTCACTAATTCGGGGGCAAAGTTAGAAAAAATTTTTTAATTACCAAACAAAAAACATATTTTTTTTTGTATTTCTTTCTTTTTGCAGTTTAGTAACCTTCAGCCACATCGTCGCCACGGGGGTCAGCCCCTCCTTCTAAGGTGCCGTCTTTCTCTACCAAAATGGCATCTACACGGCCGATGATAACAAAGTTTTCTTCCTTGGGGACATAGCCTTTGGCCTTGAGCTTGGCAATGACGGTAGGGTCAAAGCCTTTGGGTTCGAACATCACATCATCGGGGAGCCACTGGTGGTGGAAACGCGGCTGGCTTACGGACTCCTGCATGGTCATACCATATTCGAAGACATTGAGCATACATTGGAGTACAGAGGTGATAATAGTAGAGCCCCCAGGAGTACCGATGACCATACGGAGCTTGCCGTTTTCCTCTACTATGGTAGGTGACATGGAGCTAAGCATACGTTTGTTCGGTGCAATGGCATTCTTTTCAGAGCCTACCAGTCCGTAAGTGTTGGGTTCGCCTGGCTTGATACTGAAGTCGTCCATTTGGTTATTGAGGAAGAAACCTCCGCCCTTTACATATACCTTGGAGCCATAATTGGTATTGAGGGTAGTGGTCACGGCCACCGCATTGCCTTCGCTATCCACGATAGAGTAGTGGGTGGTCTCATCGCTCTCGTAGCCCACCACCTTGCCATGGGCAATCTCGCTGGACTTGCTTGCTCTATCCCAAGAGAAAGAACGCATACGCTCCTTTAGGTAGCCAGGGGAGAGGAGGGTTTCGGTAGGAACTTTTACAAAATCAGGATCGCCTAAGAAATAAGCCCTATCGGCATAAGCACGGCGCTCAGCCTCTACTAATAGTTGTACGTATTGCTCGCCATTGTGAGCGTATTGCCCTATCTTATAAGGTTCTACCGATTTGAGTATCTGAGCGATACAGATTCCACCACTGGAAGGGAGTGGCATGGAGGAAATAGTATAGTTCTTATAATTGAAGGTAATAGGGGTGCGCCACTGTGAGTGGTAGTTTTTTAGGTCCTCAAGAGAGAGGATACCGCCCAATTCCTGTACATAATTCACGATATGTCGGGCTGTTTCCCCTTCGTAGAACTCAGCACGTCCGTTGTCGCGGATACGTTCCAAGGTTTGGGCAAGCTCTTCATACTTAAAACGTTCGCCAGCTTTCCAACCATTCTCGAAGATGGTAGTATAGTTGTTAGCCTTTTTAATCTCAGCAAGATTTTTCCCCATATAGAAGTCGGCTTGTAGGGGAGTGATGACTACCCCATTGCGAGCTAAGTCAATAGCAGGCTGGAAGAGGTCAGCTATAGGGAGTTTGCCGAATTTCTTATGAACCTCAAAGAGCGCATCTATGGTGCCAGGTACCCCTATAGCCAAGGCGCCGAGGGTGCTTTTATCGGGAATCACTTTGCCGTTGGCGTCCAAGTACATATCGCGGTGCGCCTTGCTGGGGGCTTTTTCGCGGTAGTCCAAGGCGCCTTTTTCACCATTGGCCAAGCGATAGACCATGAAGCCGCCTCCGCCTATGTTACCCGCATTGGGATAAGCTACGGCCAAGGCCAATTCGGTAGCCACCATAGCGTCAAAGGCATTACCACCTTTTTTAAGGATAGAGAGGCCTATCTTAGAGGCTTCTTCCTTGGCGCTCACCACCATACCATGCTTAGCAAGTACGCCTTTGGTATGGCCGTAAGCGGTTTTCTTGGGTGCTGAACAAGCACTTACCAGTAGGAGGACAAATACTCCTAATAGTGAAAGGGTCTTTCTTACGATCATGTTTTTGTATATTTATTTAGTAGTGGCAAATATAAGAATTTTTTTGCAAAGTTTGTTCGTTTAAGTAATATTTTATACATTTGTCCAAACGAAAAACGACTTGCAGGAATAAACTAAGCACTTATGAAACGATTGGAATTTATCAAGAAAACAGGATTGGCAGCAGTGGGGCTGCCGTTGCTTTCCTCTTTTGAAGTTTTTTCTTTTACAAAAGGATATCAACAAGTCATATACCCCCCTGTAGATGATCACTTTGAGACCTTTGACTTTGAACTCTTTGAGAAGTTAAAGAAATTAGATAAGGACTATCAAAAAAAATTAGCCGAAGGGAATGATACAGTATCAGTAGTTCTTCCTGATGGCACTTATTTTTATATAGATGATTCCTCAAAAACAAAGGATTATTATTATATAGAAGAATTTCCCCCTTATTCCTATTTTGCAGTAGCAAAGTCCTATGATAGACGAGGGTATATTACAAAAAAAAGGACTTTTAGGAGAGCCTCATTTCTGGAAAAAAGGGCGATGGTATTATTTCAATAAAGAGGGGAAATTAGAAAAGACTATCAATTATGACGAGGTTTCTAAGTTTACCTTCGAGCAGGTAGAGGATTTTTGTCTGTCAAAGGGAATGAAATTACGTAGAGGTTATAATGATGGTAGAGTCTATACAGGTGCAGTTATTGAAAGAGTATATCGACCTGGAGCTAACTATAATTGCTGGAAAATAGTTTATAAAAGAGAAACACACCTTGATTGGTATCGTTTAGACTTACAAACAGGAGAAGTGCTTTCTTATAATAAATTTGATGGTTTTAGATGTTAATTAACGTGAGTTCGACGTAAGCAAAATTATATTTTTCTCCCACAGATTCCACGGATTTTCACGGAGAGAATGATACAACAACTAAGTATAACTCTTTAATTTCCACGGATAAATAAGGCCTTTGGCCTTATAAAAATCTGTGTAAATCGCAACAGCACAATTGCACAAACATAGAAAATCTGTGAAATCCGTGAAAATCTGTGGGAGCTTTCGTTATATCGAACTCACACTACACTATGGATATCATCACCAATACCGCAGAACTCAGTTGCAATCAAGGTACTACCAAAAGCAAACTTACTGTGACAAGTCAGGATTTTGTAACCATTGAGGACAAGCCTATCGCTACTGAAGAAAACAAACAAATGTATGAAAGAATTTTTCACTTTTAGCTCAAAACAAGTATTTCGTTTTCTCCCTCTACTTTGGGATAGCGGTCTATATGGAATTGGTCGGAGAAGAACTCAATGAAGTTTTTGTTTCTTTGTGCCTCGGCTTTCGTTTTTACAATGGTATTGAAGAGAATCACTCCTTTTTTGTTCAGGATTTTCTTTAACTGAGAGAAAAAGGCTGGCGCGAAAAGGAAAGCAGGCATCTGATCGTCTTGAAAAACATCTACAATGACCAAATCATACTTTACACGGGTGGTTTTTATGTAGTCTTGGGCATCGCAGAGAAAGATTTGTAGGTTTTTGATACTGTCCAAGTGGAAATACTGGCGGCCTATAGCGATGACTTCTGGATCAATATCTACCCCATGTATCTGCCCGCGGAACTGAACTTCCTCCACGAGGGTCTCTACCACACTGCCTGCTGCTAAACCCAATACGAGTACGTTTTTCTGTTTTTGAATCCGCTCAAAGCCAATTTTCTGTAAACCAAAACGCAGGATACGTTGTAGGCTCCCAAAGGAATAGTCGGTATTAGGGGTGTTCAGCAATCGCTTGCCACTAAGTAGGGTTACGGTGAGCTGTCCACTGATAGGGGAGGATTGCCTTGAGAGGGTGATAGGGAAGATATAGCTGAGAATACGCTTTAGCATGGCTTAGGGGATATCCAAGTATTTGTGCATCTGTAAGGAGATTTTCCACTCGGGGTGTTCCATGACATAATCTACCATAAGAGGAATCATCTTCTCGCGGCGGCTCCATTCGGGTTGGAGGTAGCGAATACAGTCGGAATGGGTCAGGGCGGACATCTCCTCGGCAAAAAGAAAGTCATGATGGTTGTAGATGACCATCTTTAGCTCATTGGCTACTTGGTGGATAGGTGAGAGCGGACGCTTGTTTTTCTTAGGGGAGAGACAGATCCAGTCCCACTCACCAGAGAGTGGGTGTGCCCCTGAGGTCTCTATATGTGTACGTGCCCCATGGCTCCTGAGCAGCTGGGTGAGGGGAAGTAGGTTGTACATAAGGGGTTCTCCCCCTGTGATGATGATTGTTTTGGAGTGGGCGAGAGCCTGCTCGGCAATTTGCTCAATAGGTACTAAGGGGTGCACCGTAGCGTCCCAACTCTCCTTGACATCGCACCAGTGGCAGCCCACATCGCAGCCTGCTAGGCGAATAAAATAAGCAGCGGTACCCTTGTAATAACCCTCTCCTTGTATGGTATAGAAGGCCTCCATAAGGGGAAGCAGTTCTCCAGACATAATAGTGAAAAGTGAATAGTGAAAAGTGAAGAATGCTCTCACTCTTCACTTTTCACTCTTTGTTATTCATTTGTTAGTTTGCGGCTATAATCCATAGAAACGGCAGAGCGCTCAAACTTGAGTTTGCCAGAGAGGGTCTCTATCACGATAGTAGTATCAGTGATTTCAGAGATACGCCCATGTAAGCCACTTTTCATGATGACTTTGTCGCCTTTCTTAAGAGCATTATAGAATTTCTTTTCTTGTTTTTGTCTTCTCATGGAAGGGAAGATCATAAAAACAAACATAATCACGAACATGATTATGATAAAGAGGAAGTTACCTCCGCCCCCCTGTGGGGCTGCTTGTAATAGTATATTCATAAGACGGTATTATTCTTTTACAAAGGCTTTGATAGTAAGGAGTTCTGTACCTTGTTCGGTGTTGGTCGTTAGGGTTACGGTCTTGGAGATGGCATCTTTGCCTGAGCCGTTATATACCACTTTGATAGCACCACTTTCCCCTGGGGCGATAGCCTCTTTAGGATATTCAGGGACAGTACAGCCGCAGCTACTGGTGGCATTGGTAATTACCAAGGGCACCTTGCCTGTATTTTTGAAGTTGAAAGAGGTCTGTACCTCCACGTTTTGCTTAATTTCTCCAAAGTCATGAGTGGTTTCCTCGAATTTTATTTGAGGGAACTGTGTAGCTTGTTCAGCTAATTTTTCAGCAGCTTCTAAGTTACTTTGTTTGATTTTGTTAGCCGCATCAGTGCCATTGTTGTTGCAAGCGGCAAGGAGTGCTACTCCTACAAGTAAAAATATTCTTTTCATGATTTTTAGTTTTTAGTTGTCAGTTGTCAGTGGTTAGTTGTCAGTGATTAGTGATTAGTTGTCAGTGGTTAGTCACTTGTCATTAGTCACTAAAGAAGTCCTCTTCCGATCTTCTTAAGCGTGCCGTCTTGGGTGAAGTCCTTAGAGAGGGTATCAAGGATACCATTGATAAACACACTACTCTTGGGGGTGGAGTACTCTTTGGCAATCTCCACATATTCGTTCAGGGTAACCTTTACAGGGATACTGGGGCACTTGAGGAGCTCGGTGATACCCATTTTGATAAGGATGGCATCAATCTCTGCTATGCGTTCGGTGTCCCACTGGGGGGTCTTCTCTACCAAATATTGTTGGAACTTCTCATCGTTGAGTACCGCTTTTTTTAAGAGGTCTATACCGAACTCTCTGTCGGCTATATCCTTGAATAAGGGAGGGACAAGCTCGTTCTCTTTGTCTTTGCGTAGTCCCTTGAGGAGTTTGACAATCAGGGTATTGACCAGAGGGAAGTCATCAGTCCAAGTGATTTCTGTATCGGCTAAGAAGTCAAAAAGTTCCTCATCGGGAGCGATAACCTCCATATATAGGTCAGCTAAGAACTGTCTGTCCCCTTCAAAACTTCTGGGACGTCCCTTGGCCAGCTGATAGATTTCGCTTTCTAAAATTCTGTTATACAGTATGTTGATATACTCATCATGGGCTCGCCACAAGAGGGATTCCTTTTCTATAGCCTCAGAGAGAGCCTCATCGCGGGTGATCAGCTGTAAGGCCTCATTCTCCAAGAACAATGTATGAGAGATATTCTCATCACGAATAAACTTGTTTTTATAGACGGCCTCCATCTGCTGGGAGCGTTTTTCCAAGGCTGCCCACAAGCCCATAAGGACTATGTACAAGCTGTGGGTATTGTCCATACTTGCCACAAGGAAGTTTTCCCCTCTTTGCAGATTATAATTTTCCTCCTGATGTAGTGCATAAATGGTCTGCATTACCTTTACACGAATGTGCCTACGAGTGAGCATAAAGAACTTTTAGTTAGTTGCAAAAAATTATCGGCAAAAGTACATATTTATTTTTATATAGCCTCTATATTTTTGAAAAATTATTTTTTGGCTCTCACAAGCACATAACGACACTTGGGCAACATGCGAGCATGTGTCCATTTTAGGAAGAGAAAAAAGGGACAAAGTTGCCCTTGTCCCTTGGTTTGTTAGCCTATAGCCTTGATAATGGTGATAAAGTCGTCAGCCACTAGAGCGGCTCCTCCTATAAGCCCCCCATCTACATCGGGGTTGGCAAAGAGGGCGGCAGCGTTCTTAGCGTTGCAGCTACCTCCATAGAGGATAGAGAGGTCATCGGCTACGGTTTTTCCGTATTTGTCGGCCACTGTCTTACGAATAAAGGCGTGTATCTCCTGTGCTTGCTCAGGGGTGGCAGTCTCGCCTGTACCAATAGCCCATACAGGTTCGTAAGCCAGAACGATATGTTTCCAAGCCTCTTGAGGCAAGTGGAATAGGGCGTTTTGTATTTGAGATTTTACTACCTCAAAGTGCTTAGCCGCCTTGCGCTCAGCGAGTTTCTCTCCTATACAGAAGATAATACGAAAGCCATGGGCGAGGGCAGTATCCACTTTTTTGGCAAGACTCTCATCGGTTTCGTTGAAGTACTCACGGCGTTCGGAGTGTCCTAAGATAGTGGTTTTCACTCCGATAGCCTCAAGCATAGAGGCGGACACCTCACCAGTGAAGGCGCCTTTTTCAGCAAAGTGCATGTTCTGAGCCGCTACGATGATAGGGCTACCTTTGGTTTTCTCTACTGCCAAGGCAAGATTTACAAAAGAGGGGGCAATCACTACCTCCGCCTGTGTTTGTGGAAGTTTTTCGAGCAGGGCGGCAATAAGTTGAGCGGACTGGGTCGCATCATTATTCATTTTCCAGTTACCTGCAATTACTTTTTTTCTCATAAGTATATGATTTGAGTTATTAGTTGTCAGTGGTTAGTGGTTAGATTCGGCAAGCAAAAATACGAAATTTAATCTGAAAACAAAAGGTTTTTTGCTTTATTTTGTTGGTTACTTTACTTCGTGCATGAGCTTTTTGAGCACAGGGTTGTATAGCATCACCAAGATACCCGCACCAGCGGCAATACCCGCAAAGATAAGGAAGAAAGTACTTAGCCCATATTCCTTAGTAATGGACACTACCTGTCCGCCTAAGGTAGCGGCTACTTTCTGGGCGATGGCAATCCCTAAGTACCAAGTACCGAACATGAAAGCCAACATTCGGTGAGGGACGAGCTTGGAGACATAGGAGAGTCCCACAGGAGAGATAAAGAGTTCGCCTATGGTATGGAAAAAATAGATGAGTATGATATAGGCCATGGAAATCTTCATGTCCTCGCTTAATCCCTTGGCGCCAAACCATACCACTAGATAGCCGAGGGCGACGAAGAACAACCCAAAGCCATACTTGAAGGCTACCGAAGGATTGTATTTGGACGACCATATCTTGGATACGGAAGAGGCTAAAGTGATGACAAAGAAAGCATTGAGTACCGAGAACCAAGATACTGCAATCTCGGAAGTCTTCTTAAGGAACTCACTCCTAATGGCATAGATGGCTACCCCCCAGATGAGTAGGAAGCAGACAAAAAGCACTATATTGGTCAGCGGAATAAGTTTCCAAGTGACCATCGCCAAGCGAATCAATACAAATGAGATAATCAGCAAGGGAATGAGCATCAGTAGGGCATTGATGATATTGAACACCAACAGTCCCTCACCGCTAAGGCTTCTATCCACATAATCACGTGCTACGATGATCAGTGACGAAGGGGCTTGCTCGAAGGTAATAAAGAAGAAAATGATAAAGAAAGCCAAACTCATCACGGCAAACATACGGTTGCGGACGATCCTATCATAACGCAGAATACGCGATACTAATAAATAGACAAATAACAATAGGGCTACAAGCGCCACAAGGTTTTGCCCACGCATAAGGGAGGTATCTACCCACGCAAATAGGTCGTAGATGTGGTTCTTGGACAAAGGATCATTGAAGGCATAGAGCAGCCCCAGTACGGATACCACGACAATAAGTACATTATCCACTAAGGTGAAAGGGTTGCGCTTGTCCGTATCGGTTGATTGCTCGTGGTGCACTTCCTTCTTGAGCATACCCAAATCCCCCATAAGCGGTTTGGCAAAGACAAACTGTAGGGTGCCTAAGCCCATAAAGATACCCGCTAGCCCAAAGCCCCAGCTCCAGCCCTTGGTAGCAGCCAAGTAACCACAGAGCATCATACCTAAGAACGCTCCTGCATTGACCCCCATATAGAAGATCGTATAGGCGCTATCTTTCTTGTCGGGGTGATCTTTGAACATCTCCCCAAGGATAGAAGGCACATTGGGCTTGAACAGCCCGACCCCAACTACCAAGCAGGTAAGCCCTACAAAGAACATAGTGGTGGAGTGCAAGAATAAGCACAACTGTCCTATAGTCATGATGATAGAGCCTATGATGACCGCACGTCGTGTGCCTAAGTATTTGTCGGCTATGATTCCTCCCAAGACAGGGGTGAGGTACAAGAGCATCGCATAAGTACCATAGAGGGCGGTGGCTTGCTCGGAAGTCCAGCCCCAGCCCCCCTTAGGGTCGCCTAAGAGAATTTCAGCGGTGAGGAATTGTACCAGCAGCACCCGCATCCCATAGAAGGAAAAACGCTCCCACATCTCGGTAAAGAAGAGAAAGAAAAGCCCCGAAGGCTGTCCCAATACTTTGGTGTCAAAATAATGTGTCTTTTTGTCGTTCATAAGGTTAATGAGTTAATTCGGCTCAAAGATAGTTTTTTTTTCTGAATAGACCTAATTTCTTTACAAAACTTTTTATATTGGCTTTAAAATCGTATTTTTGCGCCTATGTTTAACACATTGTGATGAAAAACTATTTCATACTTCTGGGGCTACTGCTAAGCCTTGCCACACAAGGACAAGAGCGCTTGGATAGGCAGCAAACACAGGATACCCTATCTCTACTTTTCGTAGGGGACATCATGGGACATACCCCCCAAATTCATTCGGCTTATGATAAGCAAACAGGCCACTATAACTATAAGCCTGTCTTTGCCAAAGTAGCTCCCATCTTTAAACAACACGACTACGTGGTGGCTAACCTAGAGGTTACCCTTGGGGGCAAGCCCTTTACAGGCTATCCAACGTTCTCTTCGCCTAAGGAGCTGGTAGCAGACTGCCTGCACAGTGGTATCAATGTCATGGTAACAGCCAACAATCATTCCTGCGACCGAGGGAAAATAGGGATTACCAATACTCTCTACCAATTGGATTCCTTAGGAATCAAGCATACAGGTACTTTCCATGACCTGATAGATAGGGCAATGCGCAATCTGCTTATCTTGGAAAAGAACGGGCTACGTGTGGGGGTACTCAATTATACTTATGGCACCAATGGGCTACCAGTGCCCAACCCAACCCAAGTGAATCGCTTAGATACCCTACAGATCCAAAAAGATATCCTTAGCGCCCGAAGCCGCAAACTTGACAAACTTATAGCGGTGGTACACTGGGGGATAGAGTATGCCACAACCCCCAATGAGGCGCAGAAGAAAATGGCAGACTTCCTCTTTCGCCATGGGGTGGATTACATCATTGGCGGACACCCACATGTGTTGCAACCCATGGAGCTTAGAGGCAATCGACCCGCCCAACAGCAGTTTGTGCTCTACTCCTTGGGCAACTTTATCTCCAACCAACGCAAGCGCCATACCGATGGTGGACTGATGCTCAACCTTACCCTTGTCAAAGGAACAGATAAGCAAACCCGCTTGCTCACCCCTGCCTATTACCTCACTTGGGTACATTTGTATGATAAAGATGGGAAAAAACACTATGAGATTCTCCCTTGTGCCGAAACAGAACAACAAGGCTATCCTGAAATGACCCCAGCGGCAGTCAAACAGATGAAAATATTTGTGGAAGATACACAAAAACTCTTTAAAAAACACAACAAAGGAACTATTATAGAGAAAAAATGACACAAATCAACTGTAAAGGGGAGCTTATCTGCTTTGATACCCCCAAAGTCATGGGCATACTCAATATCACCCCTGATTCTTTCTATGCGCAGAGCCGTACCACACCTGCTGAAGTGCTCCGCAAGGCAGAACAGATGCTTGAGGAGGGAGCCACTTTTGTAGATATAGGAGGCTATAGTTCCCGCCCCAATGCCCAAGAGGTATCCCCGCAGGAGGAACTACAGCGCGTAGTGCCGGTAGTGGAAGCCTTGGTAAAGCACTTTCCTGATATCTGCATCTCGGTAGACACCTTCCGTGCAAAAGTTGCCCGAGAGAGCCTTGAGGCAGGAGCCTGTATCATCAATGATATTTCCGCAGGGCAGATAGACCCCGCCATTTGGGAAGTGGTTGCCCACTACCAAGTCCCTTATATAGCGATGCACATGCGTGGCACCCCACAGACCAAGCAGACCTACACCGAGTATGATAAGCTCACCAAGGATATACTGTACTATTTCTCCCAGGTAAAGGACAAGGCAAGACAATTGAGAATCAATGACCTTATCATAGACCCAGGTTTTGGTTTCTCCAAGACCCTCGCCCAGAACTATGAGCTGATGCAGCAGCTTGCCCTTTTCAAGGCCTTGGAGTGTCCTATCTTGGTAGGGATCTCCCGTAAGACTATGATATATAAGCTCTTGGATACCACTCCAGAGACAGCTCTCAATGGAACGACGGTGCTTAATACCTTTGCGCTACTTCATGGGGCGGATATCCTCCGTGTCCACGATGTAAAAGAAGCGGTAGAGTGTGTAAAGATAGTGGGGGAATTGTGTAGGAAATAAAAAATAGGCGGCACCGCGGGTGCCGCCTATATTGTTGTTCAGACATTTTACCATGAATCTCCCTTAGTATTCTTGTAACTCTTAAGCTGAGTTACAAGAGATAAATCGGGAATAACTAACATAATTTAATAAAGATGAGATGATGACACTTTATTTGTCAATAGCACCAAGTACTCTTTGCATAAAGGTGTTCAGCGCTTCTTTTTGTGGGGTACCTGCTTTGATGAGCTTTTGTACCTCCAAGGCTCCATACATATTGGAGAGGAGTTCTCCTATAATATCCAATTCTTCGTCCTTGAGGGAGGAAAGCTCGGTTAGGTTTTCCAGTACCTCTATCGTCTCTATCACATAATCCTCGTCATTGGCTTCAATGAATTGGGTAATGTGCTTAATTATTGGTAATTTCATCGATCAATTCATTTAGTACCTCCTGCTTATTGGTCTGTACGTCCTTTAGGAGTTCTCCGTTTACAAAAGCAGCGAAGGTAGGTAAGTTAGTTACATTGGCGAGCTTACGAGATTCAGGGAATTGCTCTGCATCGGCGATGACAAAGGTAAGATCCGCTCTCTCTTCAGCAAGTTTTTTGAATTTAGGTTTCATGATACGGCAATTTCCGCACCAAGAAGCAGAGAACTGTACAACTACTTTAGGGTTGGCTTGTATGAGTTCTGCTAAGTTATCACTGGTAAGTTCTACTAACATGAGTCAAGATTAATAATTAAAGTTTGCGTTTTATGAAGACAGTAAGAGAATATGATTAATTAGTGCTTAGCTAAGTAATCAGCAGTACTTTTTCTATCGGCATGCATAGCCTCTTTACCTTCTTCCCAGTTGGCAGGGCATACTTCTCCGTATTTTTGTACGTGTGTATAGGCATCAATTAGGCGAAGGTATTCCTTTACGTTGCGTCCAAGAGGCATATCATTTACACTTTCGTGGAATACTTTTCCGTTTTCATCGATAAGGAAAGTAGCACGGAAAGCAACATTGGAACCCTCGATAAGGTAGTTTTCCAGCTCTTCATTATATATATGATCTGCTTCCAAGATACCTAAGGCGTTGGAAAGATTACGGGTTGTGTCGGCCAAGATAGGGTAGCTTACCCCTTCTATACCTCCTTGATCTTTAGGTGTATTAAGCCAAGCGAAGTGTACTTCGCAGGTATCTACTGAAGCACCTATAATAATGGTATTGCGTTTTTCGAATTCTCCTTTGAGTTCTTCGAAAGCGTGTAGTTCGGTAGGACATACGAAAGTAAAGTCCTTTGGATACCAGAAAAGAACTACTTTTTTGTTTTTCTTGGTAGCCTCTTCAAAGATGTTGATACGAAGGTTATCGCCCATTTTTGAAATGGCGTCAACGGTGATGTTTGGGAATTTTTTTCCTACTAAAGACATGATTATGATTATTTAAATGTTATAGAATATCTTTGTTTTACGCTGCAAAAGTATAAAGAAAATCTATCAGAAGAGGCGGAGTTCTATTGTTTTTTTCTATAGTGTTATAGTGGGAAGTGGTCAGTGGTTAGTAGTCAGGCACATGGCTTTTCACTTTTCACTATTTGCTTTTCACTAAAAAAACGTATCTTTGCGCTTTCTTTTTAAAACAATCAAAATTATGACAAGGAAAATTGTATTTGCCTTAGTGGCATTTTTGGCCTTTGCTACGGCTCAGGCGCAGGACAAATTTAAGTGTATGGTACAGATGGCCAACTATACTGGCGAGGGTGCCTATATGGTAGTATCGCTCATAGACCCAGAGGACAAATACGTCAAGACGCTCTATGTCTTTGGTGATAATGGCAAGTACTATGACTCGCTTAAGAAGTGGTTCGGCTTCTATAGTGAGAAAAAGGAAAAGATAGACGCCATCACAGGTGCTTCAATCACTCAGGGCGATCGTAAGAATATCGTCTTGGACTTGGACAAAAACCTCTTGGACAAGGGGTATAAGATTCGCTTTGAGTCGGCTGTGGAAGACCAATACTACTACACTACCGATGCTCAAGTGCCTTTCTCAACCGAATCCCTCAAGGGGAAAACCGAAGGTACTGGTTATGTGCGCTACGTACGCCTGAGCGAACCTAAATAATATGTTTTTTCCGCTCGCAACTAACTGATAATGATTAAAGTGATATTTTATTAACAGTTAAAAGCATTTTTTTTGAAAAAAATCGTCGGAAAAACTTGTTTAAATAATAAAAATTCTTAACTTTGCAACTTGAAAACGTCCCGTATGGATTTAGCTTTTAATAAGAACGAAGATCACAACAAGCTCGCACGAGACGAGGTGCGCCAGCGCTGGGAACAGATTAAGCGAGGAGGGGGAGACAAAGCCCTTGAGAAGCTGCACCAACAGGGAAAGCTCTCGGCTCGCGAACGTATAGATTACTTATTGGATAAGGACAAACCTCGCTTGGAGATTGGGGCTTTTGCTGCCGATGGTATGTATCAGGAGTATGGGGGGTGTCCCTCGGCAGGGGTCGTAGTGGAAATAGGCTATGTACGTGGCCGCCAAGTAATAGTAGTGGCCAATGATGCTACAGTGAAGGCAGGGGCTTGGTTTCCCATGACTTGTAAGAAGAACCTCCGCGCTCAGGAAATCGCTATGGAAAACCGCTTACCGATCATCTACCTTGTGGATAGTGCGGGCGTATTCCTGCCTTTGCAGGACGAGGTATTCCCTGACAAGGAGCACTTCGGGCGTATCTTCCGCAATAATGCCCAGATGAGTAGCCAAGGCATCGTTCAGATAGCCGCCGTGATGGGTAGCTGTGTAGCGGGAGGTGCTTATCTGCCGATTATGAGCGATGAGGCGCTTATCGTTAATAAAACAGGAAGTATCTTCTTAGCAGGGAGTTACTTAGTGAAAGCAGCCATAGGGGAGGACATAGACAATGAGACTTTAGGCGGTGCTACTACCCATTGCCAGATTAGTGGGGTAACAGATTACCAATGTGAGAATGACCAAGATGCCTTGGATGTGATTAAAAACCTTGTGGATAAGCTGGCCGAGGCACCCAAAGCGGGCTTTAGTAGGATAGCCAGTGCGGCACCTAAGCTGGATCCTAATGATATATATGGTATACTGCCCATTAGCCGTACCCAACCGTATGATATGAAGGAGCTAATCCTTCGCCTAGTGGATAACTCCGAGTGGGAGGAATACAAGGAAGGTTATGGACAGACGATCCTCACAGGCTATGCACGTATAGATGGCTGGGCAGTAGGAATTGTGGCCAATCAGCGCAAGGTAGTCAAGACCCGAAAAGGGGAGATGCAGATAGGCGGGGTGATCTATTCCGATAGCGCAGATAAAGCGACCCGCTTTATAGCCAACTGTAACCAAAAGCGTATTCCGCTAGTCTTCTTGCAGGACGTTACAGGCTTTATGGTTGGTAGCAAGTCCGAACATGGAGGGATTATCAAGGACGGAGCTAAACTGGTCAATGCAGTGGCCAACTCGGTAGTGCCCAAGTTTACCATTATCGTAGGTAATTCCTATGGGGCAGGTAACTATGCCATGTGTGGCAAGGCTTACGACCCGCGCCTGATTGTAGCTTACCCTTCGGCCAATCTGGCCGTGATGGGAGGCGCCCAAGCAGCCAAGGTGCTCTTACAGATAGAAACGGCTACCCTTAAGCGTAAGGGCGAGACACTATCCGAGGAAAGAGAGCGCGAACTATTAGAAAATATTCAAGAGAAATATAACCAACAAACTACCCCTTATTATGCCGCAGCACGCCTATGGACAGATGCGATCATAGACCCGCTGGATACCCGCCTATGGATCTCACAAGGGATAGAAGCGGCCAATGGGGCGCCTATAGAGAAGCCTTTTAACTTAGGAGTCATTCAGGTATAGGGGGCAAGATTGTTGGTAAATAATTGAAAAACACTATTCTAAATATTTACTAATAGAAATGAGTACATATATCAGAAAAAACGCTTTGGAGTTTCACGTAGACTTGAGAAATGTCCAAAACGAACGTGCCTTCCTCAGTACGATGAAGGAGACTTTCTCCTTGCCTGATTACTTTGGATACACCCTTGATGGCTTAGATGACTGTATGCAATCCTTGGATTGGATAGATAACCAGCATGTATTGGCTAAGTTCTACCACTTGGACGACCTTCGCCAGCATAACGAAGCGCTCTATGGGGAGATACGCAAGAGCTTAGATCTCTATAGGGCTTATTGGGCAGGTAACCCAGACCCAAATAAGAAAGTACAGTTTGAATACTAATTTTCAAGGTAAAAAGTAAAAAGTAAAAAAATAAATCTTTTTTACTTTTTACTTTTAAATTTTTATTGTATCTTTGCCCTCAGTTTGGTTAAGTGTTTTTATAGAAGTTATTTTGACTTTCGTAGAGCATATAAGTACTTGTCTTTCACCCTCTTAGGGTAAGGGCAAAGGTAGAGAAGGTAACATAACCACAAGGGGTTATGTCGCCTCCTCTTTTCGTGTATTTGTCCAAATAGGAACAAATTTTGTTATTAAAAAATGCTATGGCAAGAGTAAAAGAGAAAAATGCAACTGTGAGATTTGACAAAATCTCTATTGGATTGGCTTCTCCTGAGAGTATCTTAGCAGTCTCTCGTGGTGAGGTAGCTAAGCCTGAGACCATCAACTATCGCACCCATAAGCCTGAGCGCGATGGACTATTCTGTGAGCGTATCTTTGGCCCTGTGAAGGACTATGAGTGTGCTTGTGGAAAGTATAAGCGCATCCGCTATAAGGGGATCGTGTGCGACCGTTGTGGGGTGGAAGTAACCGAAAAGAAAGTACGTCGCGAGCGTGTAGGGCACATCAACCTGGTGGTACCTATAGCTCATATTTGGTATTTCCGTTCCTTGCCTAATAAGATAGGTTATTTGCTCGGACTTCCTTCCAAGAAGTTGGACATGATTATCTATTACGAACGCTATATCGTTATTCAGCCAGGGATTGCCAAGTCCCTCTCTGGAGACCCATTGGAGAAAATGGAACTATTGACCGAGGAGGAATACCTCGATATCATGGAAACCCTACCAGTGGAAAACCAATACTTGGAGGATACCGATCCTAACAAGTTTGTCGCCAAGATGGGGGCTGAGGCACTTTATGACCTCTTGCATGAGATAGACCTGGATGCACTTTCTTACGACTTGCGCCATAGAGCTAATACTGAAACCTCTAAGCAGCGCAAGACCGAGGCGCTCAAGCGCTTACAGGTAGTGGAGGCTTTCCGTGATTCTCAGAAGAACAGGGAGAACCTCCCCGAATGGATGATTATGAAGGTCATTCCTGTGATCCCTCCCGAATTGCGTCCGCTAGTGCCTTTGGACGGGGGGCGTTTTGCTACCTCCGACCTCAATGACCTCTATCGCCGTGTGATCATTCGCAACAATCGTCTCAAGCGCTTGATAGAAATCAAAGCGCCTGATGTGATTTTGCGCAACGAAAAACGTATGTTGCAGGAATCTGTGGATTCCCTCTTTGATAATACCCGCAAATCCTCTGCTGTAAAGACCGATGCCAATCGTCCGCTCAAGTCCCTTTCTGACTCTCTCAAAGGTAAACAAGGACGCTTCCGTCAGAACCTCCTTGGTAAGCGTGTGGATTACTCCGCTCGTTCGGTGATTGTCGTAGGACCAGAGCTTAAACTCTTCGAATGTGGTTTGCCTAAGAATATGGCCGCTGAGCTTTACAAGCCTTTTGTCATTCGCAAGCTCATAGAGCGCGGGATTGTCAAGACAGTCAAATCGGCCAAGCGTATCATAGATAAGAAAGAGCCTGTAGTATGGGATATCTTGGAGAACGTGATCAAGGGCCACCCTGTGCTACTGAACCGTGCCCCTACCTTGCACCGTTTGGGTATTCAGGCCTTCCAGCCTAAGCTGATAGAAGGAAAGGCAATCCGCCTACACCCACTGGTATGTACTGCGTTTAACGCCGACTTTGACGGTGACCAGATGGCCGTACACTTGCCCCTTGGGCCTGAGGCGATCCTTGAGGCACAGATGCTCATGTTGGCTTCCAATAATATCTTGAACCCTGCCAATGGGGCTCCTATTACCGTACCTTCGCAGGACATGGTCTTGGGGCTTTACTACATCACCAAGATGCGCAAGAGCACTCCAGAGGAACCTATTGCAGGCGAAGGCTCCGTGTTCTACTCCCCAGAGGAGGTGAATATTGCCTACAACGAGCATAAGGTACACCTCAATGCCTCTATCAAGGTACGTACTCACGACCTCGATGAGCATGGCAACATAGTGACTAAACTGATAGATACCACCGTAGGGCGCGTCCTCTTCAATGAGGTAGTACCCCCTGAGGCTGGGTATATCAACACCATATTGACCAAGAAATCCCTTCGCGATATCATCGGACATGTATTGAAAAAAACAAGTATCCCACGTACCGCTGAGTTCTTGGACGACATCAAGGCTATGGGATATAAGTTTGCTTTCCAGGGAGGACTTTCCTTCTCCTTGGGCGATATTATTATTCCTAAGGAAAAACAAGAGATGATTGCCGATGCCAATGAGCAAGTACAAGGTATCATCGGTAACTATAATATGGGGCTTATCACCAACAACGAGCGTTATAACCAGGTGATTGATGTGTGGACTTCCACCAATGCCCGCCTAACGGACTTGGCTATGAAGCGCATCAGTGAGGACAGACAAGGGTTCAACTCCGTATATATGATGCTTGACTCAGGAGCGCGTGGTTCTAAGGAACAGATTCGCCAGCTTACCGGTATGCGAGGCCTTATGGCTAAGCCTAAGAAATCCACCGCAGGTGGGGGCGAAATTATTGAAAACCCGATTCTTTCCAACTTCAAGGAGGGACTTTCTATCTTGGAGTACTTCATCTCTACCCACGGTGCTCGTAAGGGATTGGCCGATACGGCGCTTAAGACAGCCGACGCAGGTTACCTTACCCGTCGTTTGGTAGATGTATCTCAGGATGTGATTATTAATACTGATGACTGTGGTACCCTTCGTGGTATTGAGATACGAGCCCTTAAGAAGAATGAGGAAGTTATTGAAACCCTTGGTGAACGTGTATTGGGTCGTGTAGCACTTAATGATGTGATCAATCCGCTCAATGAAGAGGTTATTGTATCCTCAGGAGAGGAAATCCGTGAGGATGCTGTAGAGAAAATCAACCAGTTACCTATAGAATCTATTGAGGTACGCTCTGCCCTTACCTGCGAGGCCAAGCAAGGTATCTGTGCTAAGTGCTATGGGCGCAACCTCTCCACAGGTAAGATGGTACAGATAGGTGAAGCCGTAGGAGTTGTAGCAGCCCAATCTATTGGAGAACCTGGTACACAGCTTACCTTGCGTACCTTCCACATGGGGGGTACTGCGGGGAACATCTCCGAAGAGAACAAGATCATCGCGCACTTTGACGGTATTCTCGAAATTGATGACCTCAAAACCGTTAAGGGTGAGGACTACGATGGCAATCCTGTAGAGGTGGTGATCTCTCGTACTTCCGAGGTGAAGATCCTAGAACCTCATACCCGTATGGTACTAAGCACCTCCAACATTCCTTACGGTTCGTTCATCTTCAAGAAAAATGGCGATACTGTAAAGAAAGGGGATGTAATCAACCAATGGGATCCATATAACGCGGTGATTATCTCCGAGTTCTCAGGACAGATTGTTTATGAAAATATAGAACAAGGGGTAACCTTCCAGGTAGAGATAGACGAGCAAACAGGCTTCCAAGAGAAAGTAATCTCCGAGTCTCGTAACAAGCGACTCATTCCTACTATGCATATTCAGGATAAGGAAGGCAACATCTTGCGTTCGTACACCTTACCACTGGGTGCCCACATCATGGTGGATGACAAGGAGAAGATCAAGGAAGGCCGAATTCTCGTGAAGATACCACGTAAGTCCGCTAAGTCTGGAGATATTACAGGGGGTCTACCACGTGTAACAGAGCTTTTTGAAGCACGTAATCCTTCTAACCCTGCCATAGTGGCCGAAATAGACGGGGTAGTGTCCTTCGGAAAAGTAAAACGCGGTAACCGTGAGATCTATATAGAATCCAAAACAGGAGAAAAGCGTACTTACCTTGTGAAACTCTCCTCTCAAGTGCTTGTACAGGAGAACGACTACGTACGTGCAGGTATGCCACTCTCCGATGGTTCGGTAACACCAGAGGATATCCTACGTATCAAAGGCCCATCGGCCGTACAACAATATTTGGTAAATGAAGTACAAGAGGTATACCGCTTACAAGGGGTGAAGATCAATGACAAACACTTTGAGGTAGTAGTACGCCAGATGATGCGTAAGGTAGAAATCCAAGATCCAGGCGATACCCTCTTCCTTGAAGAACAAATGGTACATAAGGACGACTTTATTGAGGAAAACGATAAGCTCTTCGGAAAGAAAGTAGTAGAGGATGCTGGTGATTCTCAGAACCTCAAGCCAGGACAAATCGTAACTATGCGACAGCTACGTGACGAGAACTCCCTACTCAAGCGCCAAGACAAGCGTTTGGTTATAGCTCGAGACATCATTCCTGCTACAGCCGTGCCTGTGTTACAAGGTATTACACGAGCCTCCTTGCAGACCAAGTCCTTTATCTCGGCAGCCTCCTTCCAAGAGACAACCAAGGTACTCAACGAAGCCGCCGTACAAGGTAAGGTAGATAACTTAGACGGCCTCAAGGAAAATGTGATCGTAGGACACCGTATCCCAGCAGGTACAGGTATGAAGCGCTACGAGAACATTATAGTAGGTTCACGTAAGGAATTAGCAAAACAGAATATCAACCTATAGCCTTATGGAAAAGGTAACCAAAAGGGAAATTAACATAGAGATAGATGATAAAGTAGCCGTGGGGATCTACTCCAATATGGTGGTAGTGAACCACTCCGACAGCGAGTTCGTGTTGGACTTTATCTCTATCATGCCAGGGATGCCCAAGGCGCGCGTACAGAGTAGGGTCATTATGACCCCCTCTCAGGCCAAGCAACTGATGCAGAATCTCAGCACCAATCTTTATCAGTACGAACACGATAAAGAACTCCCTACCGACGAAGAGGTCTTCGGCAAGCAAGCCCACTTCTCAGGATCAGGCGAAGCGTAGAATAATGACAAATGACAAGTGACTAATGACTAATGACAAGTACTATATTTGTTATTAGTCATTAGTCACTTGTCATTAATCATTGGTTATGGGGCCTTGTTAAAAACTTCTCCTTTCTCTATACAAATCATAATTTATTAATTATCAATCACTTATAGAACAAAATATCTTTTAAAAACGTTAAATTTTCATTTTTGCAAAAAAAACTTTGAAAAAATACTTGGTATATTGATAATAATTAATAAATTTGCGCATAAAATACCTCGTGAAGAGCTGTAAAATTATAAGATGATGAAAATCAATAAATTCGATTTGAATATGAAGAAGTACTGGCTGTATGTAGTAGCGCTACTGCTGCCTATCTTTACATTGGCGCAGAGTCTTCCTGCCTATACCCTTATGGGGGAGAACACAGTATGTGGAGGAAATATAAAGGTAGACTGGTCGGCTGCGGTAGCGGCAAGTGTTCCTGTAGCCGAGTGGAAAGCTGAGCTGTATGATAGTGGAGGAGTGAAGCTCAGTCAAGAAAATTTTGATGCAGCAGGGAAGACGACATTTTCTAGTCTTTCTTCGGGTACCTATAAGATAAAAATTATTAGGAAGGATGCGCTCCAAACCCACCCTTCGCAACTTACGCAAGCAGTAACCTCTAGCTATAGGCGATTTGCAGTAACCTCAAAGGGACAATCTGCCGCAGAAAAAGCAACAGGTGAATGTACCAATGATGGGAAGGCCACTATCCAGATAAAGGATGGGGAAGGCCCTTTTGTGGTAAAAGTATATGAGAAAAATTCTGGGAACTTGGTGGCAACCTCCCCTGCTACAAATAAAATGGGGAATAGTACATCTATACAAGTGGCAGGACTCAAGGCAAATACATTCTATCAGGTAGAGGTAACTGACCAAGTAGGGGGAGGAAGTTGTTCTATAACAGAGCCAAAGACAACACACGAGTTTAAAACGCTTGATGTGTCTACATCTCTACTAAGAGGCGTTACTATGGAAACTTGTCGTCCGCTTAAGGCAGGTGAAACAGAAGGAGCACGAGGAATTATAACAATAGACATTAATAATGTCAGTGCAGGAGCTGGACCCTTTACAGTGAAAGTAATAAAAGATGGGGGGCAAGTAGTGGTTGCTAATATATCTGTACCTAAGAGTGGGGCGACAGGATCAACTATCAAAAAAATTGAGCCTGATGCGGGTAAGAGTTTTGATTCCAATACTTATTATACAGTGCAAGTAACAGATGGTAGTTGTACTGCAGAGAAAAGAGTATACAAAACATACAAATATTCTCCTGATTACTTACAACTATTCTTAGCGCCCTCTTGCAGTGGTAGTTGTCAAAACTACGAATTAGCTTTTGCTGCTCACTATAACGAACGGGCCATAGAAGAACATTACTATCCTTATAGAATTAAGTTAAAGGTAACTCGTGGGGCAACTACAATTGCTAATCAGGATTATAATGGTGAAGATGCACTTCCATTAAATAGACAAGAAGGAAGAAGGAATATCTATGGAGCCAATGATGAATTTGGCTTTTGGTCTTGGTGGAAACCTAGAGTACATACGACCAATCTACAAGTAAAGGCAGGTGATGTTATAGCTCTTGAATATACTGATTGTGCTGGAGTAACTCGTACCTTATCTCATACAGTAATAGCTCCTCCTACCAATATGCCAGAAACTATTACAGATGTACTACCTAATGAGGCAACATCTAATCCTTGTGATAAAATAATTCGCTTAACAACGAAATTCCAACAGTATGTAACATCCTTTGTTATTTATACAGCATTTTGTAATGTGTCAGGTATAAAATATCGAGCAAAACGTTCAGGGGCGGTAGTTTCTACATTACCCAATGAACCTCAAAAACTCTTTAAATTCTTTGATGAGCAAGGCGGAAATGTACATAGGGTAAAGGTACAAGACGGAGGTTCTACTTATCAGATGGAATATGCTGAAGTTAGTACGCCTCTAGATGGATCTAGTACAAAGAATTGCAAACATTATCTTTCTCCTTCTATAGCAAGTTCTTCTATAGAAATGAATCCATTGAAACGTATAAGAATTAATGTAGGAGGAGCCGTTCAAACAGTGTTAGACTTCCCAGGACGAGGAAATAAACTCTATTTAGGAGCAGATGATCCATTAATAGGGGGATTGGATTTCATTACCAATAATAATAAGCTCACTATGCGCATTGTCCGTACGGATGGACAGCCTAATGAACAAGAAATAGATGTGAAAGGTCCTTGGAATCTTAAAGGAAAATATAAAGTAAAATTCCCTTTTACCAAAATACTCTTTCCAGCTATGAATAATGGTGATGGCTCAATATATCAGTTCTTTGATTTTCCTCCTGGACAATATAGAGTAGAGTTAAAAGATGGATGTGGAAACACTTATAATAAAGATATATCAATAGATCAAATATCTGATGTAAATAGGCAGATAGACGGAAAGGATCACTTTTTAGTAACTACAGATTGTGCACAAGGAGGGGGCACTAGTAAAGGAAAAGTGATAATGGATGTGTTGTCAGAGAAGACTACAGCAGCTGCGCCTAGCGCCATGTTTCTTTTTTCAGATGAAAATAGAGGCAATGGTCAGCCTGTGCATAAGCGTGTAGGGCCTACACCTCTTAAGAGTGCTAATTTCAACAGAACAGATGCAGCCGATCCTACCAGATGGCGTTCTACAGCAGGAATATCGGACATAGCTCCAGGTAAGTATATTGTAGGAGTTTCTATGGGACCTTATCTCCACTCTGTGATAGATCCAGCTAGTGCAGCAGAGAGAGGATATATGTATTCCTTTAATCCATCTAATCGTGGAGATGTGATCAGTAATACAGTTATCTATCAAGAGATAGAAATTAAAAATATTACAGAAGTTACTCCAGTTTCGGCTATAGGTATGTGTGACCCTTCTAATCCTAATACAGGAGTGATACGTGTGGAGATACCTACAGGTTCTGAACCTAAGTATCCTATCACTTATACCTTATATAAGGTATCAGGAGGCACCAAGACTGTAGTTACTCAAGGAGGTAATGAGGTGAAGAAGGTAGTGACAGACCCCCCTGTGGCACCAGCGCCTTTTTCGGATGCGTTTGCGACCTTTAACGATATACCTAGGCTCACTGGTGGTGATACCTATGAGGTAAAGTTTGAATCAGGCTGTTTGGATCGTTGGGTACCTGTACCTGACTTCGGTAGCTTGACGGCTCCTGATGTACATGCTAGTGTTGCACAGGCTTGTTTCAACCAGCCAATGACTCTTAGTGTGGATCTTTCTGAGTCTTTATATGATATTCAATGGAAGTCAGACCCAGCCAATGCATTTGATGGTGTGCCAGGAGCAGACCTAAAGAAATCTAGTGTCACTTTCAACCCTCAAATAGCAGCTAAGTATTTCGTTACTTATAAGATGAAAGCAGGACGTGGTTGTCCTGTAGTAGAGAAGACTACTGCACAGAAGGAAATTCCTCTTAAGGTAAGCAACTTCACCGACGCAGCGATAGGTGCGATGGTAGATGTATCGGAGACGATGCCAACGAATCAGTGTGCGGCCACGGCTACATGGACAGCTCCGACGATCACGGATACTGAGGGCTGTGGATACAGGCTTACGTGGGAGGTAACTAGGGCTGATGGCAGCAAATACACGCCTACGCCTGATACGGATGGCAACACGCCAGCGACGACTTATAATGGATTTCAGATAGGGGATAACTATGTAGAATACACGGTCAAAGGCAAGACAGATGGAGGTACAGTAGGCAAGAAGCGTTTTAAGGTAACGATTTTAGCGCCGCATGTAAATGTAAAGGTAGAGAGTGCATTTGTAGCAGCCTCTTCGTCTTCATCGCCAGCGATTACGACAGTTACTAAGGGTAGTACGATTTTCTATAAGGTAACATTAACGAACCAGACGACCCAGGCCTTGGGAGGAGGTACGGTAAGGATCACCTTACCGAATAACACCAATGGCAACTATGAACTTCCTGCGGTTACAGATCCAGGAATTCTTACTACGGGCTTGGGTACTTCGGTAAATGTTCAGTATGACACGAATGATCCTCGGGTACTGATATTGAGTAATGTATCAGGAGGTGGAACGCTTTCACAAGGAAGGAAAGCGGAGGCCTATATACCGATTAAGATAAAGGACAATGCAGATTGCTCGTTGTATGAGAATGCGTGTCAGGCTACATTGACAGCCAAGGCAAGCTTTGAGTATAGCACGGGCAATGGCTGTGCGGCTTCGGGTGTGGCAAATGGAGATGGAGTATCGGCAGAGATAGACAATAGTGGCAGCCATTGTATGCGCATGGAGTTGTTCTGTGGTTCTGCTATCAACCTTACGGCAAGGGGTACAGGTTATACCTCTTATAAGTGGTATGATGGAGGAGCTACAGGGGCTAGCTACTCACCAATGAGCAGTACTACGGCCACCCAGCAAGTAAGTGCCGCAGGCTATTACAAGGTAGAGAAGATAGTAGACTGTGATGGGGTAGCCACCACCACTACCGAATACATACGAGTGATAGACAGGAGTGATGCTACGGTGGATCCTATCAGGGATCAAACGGGCAACATCGGGG
>NZ_ALNN01000011.1:0-69526 GCF_000293175.1 Capnocytophaga sp. CM59 | reverse complement strand
AATTAGTATGTAGCTAAATAGACACCTCAAATTTTTTATTTTTTTATAGTCAATCATATTTAGAATGCGAATAAAATAATAAGGCAAGGGATTCATTCCTAATTTACTCTTTTTCAAGGGCTAATTGCCATTAGCCCCTACACCTGCTCATGCATTGGGGTACGAGCTGCAAGCTCGCACCAGCGGGGGGCCTTTGACTCTTTATGGGAGCTATAAGCTCTTAGTATGATAGGCACTAGCTGCAAGCTCGCGCCAGCGGAGGAAAATCCGTGAGGGAAATGTAATTTTGCTTACGTCGAACTCACGTTAAATTATATCTGATTAGTTAAGACGCAATAAATTGCGTCTCTACGGAGGACTATGCAAGGTGAGGAATTATCTTAGCTAAGGTCTGGGTAGAGACGCAATAAATTGTTTATTAGAAAGTTAGCAAATTGTATTTATTTTTTTACTTCTACAATGCTGTCATTGACGGCCTTATAGATACCACGAGGATATAGATTACCACGCTTCATGGTTGGGAATTTGGTGAATTTGGCCATTTTCCCTTGGGGAAGGAAGAGCTTGAGATATACCTTTTGCATACGATAAGGATTGCCTTTCTTTAGAAGAAAACCATCGGGGAGGTTTAGCGTATCGCCTACCATCTCTATGGGGTATTCTATCTTTTGGGCATTCTCTATGGCCTCATCGGTGTCTCCTCCTTGAGAAGTCGTTTTTATTAGTAAATAAGGGGCTTGCTGTTGGGTTGTGCCTAAGCCTAAGAAGTGTACATTCCCACTTCGCCCTACTCCTTTGCTATCAACTAAGAGACTATAAGAGGAAGGGGTTATTGTTTTTTCGCGAATAAAAAGTGTATCGGAAGTCAAGGCTATAGGATGCTTTTCTTCTACTGCATTGTAAGAGATAAAACTCCTTGAAGCACTCGTTACCAAGGCAAATACCCCCAAGAAGCTCACCAAGGTAATCAGGATATTTGTTGCAAACCACCAGCGAGGTGTTTGGTAACCCTTGGCAGAAAACACCTTCATTATCAAAAGCGTAAAGATAGAGATAAAAAGCACTATCAAGAGGGTAGTAGAGAGGTAAAACAACACCTGTTGCCAGCTTTTGGTTAGGACAAAATCTAAATAATCATGCAAGAGTACCAAGGAAGCACCACTGAAAATTCCTATTCCTAAAAGGGCAGAGAGCACCATCAAGAGCAAGATAAAGACGATAAAGATGAATATCATCACTAAGAAATAGCTTGCCCCCTTGAACATGATATGGAAAAACTGCCCTAAAATAGAGCGAGAGTGTCTTTGTGGCGCGGTATTGTTCGCCAATGGCATGGCACTACTGTCTTGTTGCTTATCCTGCTCGCTATCAGACTCGTTATCCTTTTTAAGACCATAAGCCAAGAACCCATAGAGGAGCACAAAAAGTAGTGCGCGTCCGTGGGTAGAGATAAGAGCCGCTATCATACAACAGATAACTCCTATTCTCAGCCAGATAGATGGGATAGAAAAGTACTTAGCCAATCCGCCCAAGACTCCCATCAACCACTTATCGGAAGTACTTTTAAGCCACTGACGTCTTTGGGGTGCTTCTTCTTCGTCTTTGTGAGAGGAAAGCGTATCAATATTCACCTCTAACCCCTTCATTTCCAATTTTTCAGCAGTTGTTTTTGCAGGAGGAATCACCAGCCAAAGCACTACATAAAGGAGTATAGAGAAGGTAGAGAGCGACATGGCAGACCCGTTGAAAGTAAAGGATAAAATTCCGATATTCAAGAGGATCGGCAGCATATAGATAATTCTAAGGAGGGTTACATCTATCTGGAAATAGTAGCTTAGGCCAGAGAGTACTCCGCCTATACTCCCTTTGCTTATATCACGATAGAGTTTCCTGCTTCTTAGTGGGAGTACTGGAGCAGATTTTTCAAAAGTAAGTTCCTCATCGTCCTGTACATATTGTTCAGGCTTACCCATTACTTGTATTAAGTAATCTATATCAGAAGAAGTAACTACTTCTGTATTTTGCATACGTGCTTTGAGAAGTTCGGCCATACGCTGTTCTACATCGGTGAGTATTTCGTCCGTATCAGCAGATTGACCTAAGTATTGGCGCACCTTGGTAAGGTAAGCGGAGAGCTGGGAAGCGGCACCATTTTCTATGATGAAGGAAAAGCCGCCTAAACTGATGTTATGTGTTTTGTCCATGATTAAATAAGTTTGGTTATCATTGTTTGTAATTCGTTCCAGGAGGCAAGGGCTTCGTTAAGGAAAGAAAGCCCCTTGTCGGTAAGGGTGTAATACTTTCTCGGTGGCCCTTCGGTGGACTCACGCCAAGAATAGTTAAGTAAGGAAGCATTTTTCAGTCGGGTCATCAGCGGGTAGAGCGTTCCCTCTACCACGATCATATCCGCCTCCTTAAGCGCTTCCATGATGTCCGATGCGTAGGCTTCCTTCTTCTTATGGATGATAGAAAGAATACACATCTCCAAGACCCCCTTTCGCATCTGGGTTTTGATCTTCTCTAAATTAATTGTTTCCATAAACATCTGATTTGACCCTGCAAAATTACAAATAATTTCAGTACTATGCAAAACAAAGTAGCTTTTTTTAATTGTTAATTATTAATGGTTAATTGTTAATGATTGAAATTAACAATTGACAATTAACAATTAACAATTATAATTCGTATATTTGTGGTTTGAAAAAATGATTTTGATGCAGACTTTAGAACAGAGAATACAAGGGGTAGCTACCTTAGGTGCTATGCTTAGGGACTATTTCCTCTATGGGAAGGAAGCTCCTATATATACCGAAGTGGAAGCCGCTGTTGAAAAAGCGGAGCTGCAGAATGCATGGTTTGACAGGGAGAACTGTCTTTTTGCACTGAAACACTGGGCAGGTCTTTTGAAAGAAGATGGCTTGCAGACGTGGCTTTCCCCTTATACTATAGCAGAAAAAACACCCAAACAAGTAGCTCTTGTCTTGGCTGGGAATATTCCTATGGTAGGCTTCCATGACCTACTCTGCGCATTGCTCTCAGGGCATAAAGCCTTGGTGAAACTCTCCTCTAATGACAAAGTATTACTCCCCTTTTTAGTTAAGAAACTTGAGGAAATAGCTCCTGAATTTCAGGGTAAAGTACAATTTACTGAAGAGAAACTCCATGATTTCGACGCTGTGATTGCCACAGGAAGTAATAATACCGCCCGCTATTTTGAGTATTACTTTGGGCAAAAGCCACATATCATTCGTCGCAATCGCAATTCGGTAGCGGTGCTTACAGGAGCAGAGACTCCAGAGGAGTTGTTCCTATTAGGAGAAGACATCTTTAGGTATTTTGGATTGGGCTGTCGGAGTATTTCTAAGCTATTTGTCCCTGAAGACTATGATTTTGTTGCTTTTTTTGAGGCCATCTATCCTTATCATACCCTTTTAGACCATCAGAAATACGTCAATAACTACGATTATAACAAGGCGGTATACCTTATGAGTCTGTTCCAACTCTTAGAAAACGGGTTTTTACTCCTAAAGGAAGATGAGAAATACGCCTCCCCTATCGCCACGCTTTTCTATGAACGTTATAAAAATATACCCAGTCTCTTACAACGTTTGGAAACGGATAAAGAACAGATCCAGTGTATAGTAGGGGGAGCAGCTATTCCCCAGGCCGTCGGATTCGGACAGAGCCAAGTACCGTCACTTGCTGATTATGCCGATGGCGTAGACACTATGGCTTTCTTAAATAGTATTAATTAATTTGGTTGGCATATTTTTTAGTCCTAATTTTGCCACCTACCTAATATATAGAAAAAAGATATGAAAAAACATAATTTTAGTGCAGGACCCTCTATTCTCCCTACAGAGGTATTTGAGAAAGCCTCCCAAGCAGTTATAGAGTTGGAAGGCACGGGACTTTCCATCTTGGAGATGTCCCACCGCAGCAAAGAGTTTGTTGCTATTATGGAGCGCGCCAGAGCTTTGGCCTTGGAACTGGCAGGTCTTACAGGTAAGGGCTACCAAGCCTTATTCCTACAAGGCGGTGCAAGTTTGCACTTCTATGCCTCCGCTCTGAACCTATTGGAACGCAAGGGCGCTTATATAGACACCGGTACTTGGGCACATAAGGCAGAGGTAGAAGCTCAGTTTGTAGGTGCTACAGAAGTAATAGCCTCTTCTAGAGAAAACGGCTATCGCAATATACCTAAAGAATATGTCCTTCCCAAGGATGCCGATTACCTACATATTACGACCAACAACACCATCTATGGTACGGAGTACTTTGAGTACCCCAAGGTATCAGTTCCCTTGGTAGCTGATATGAGTTCAGATATTTTTTCTAAGGAAATGCCTTTTGAGGACTTTGGCCTTATCTATGCAGGGGCTCAGAAGAACATAGGCGCTGTAGGTACTACCTTGATTATCGTACGTGAGGATATATTAGGCAAGGTAAGCCATAAGATTCCTACACACCTGGACTATCAGGTACATATCAAGAACGAGAGTATGACCAATACACCTCCTACCTTTGCCGTATACACCTGTCTGCTTACCATGGAATGGCTTAAAAAGCAAGGCGGTGTTGCAGCTATAGAAGTTAAGAATAAGGAAAAAGCACGCCTGCTCTATGAAGAAGTTGATCGTAATCCCCTATTCAAAGGCTATGCCGATGTAAAAGACCGTTCGCGCATGAATGTTGTCTTTAATTTGGTAGATGAATCCCTTAGTGATCGCTTCAATGCTCTATGGACAGAAGCTGGTATTAGCGGCATCAAGGGTCATAGAAGTGTAGGAGGGTATCGTGCCTCTATCTATAATGCACTCCCTATAGAAAGTGTACAATTGCTTATAGAGGTGATGCAACATTTTGAAAAAACAGTGTAAATACCTATTTATGAAGATATTAGCTAACGATGGCCTTAGCGAAAAAGCTATAAAAACCCTTGAAGGAGCAGGTTTTGAAGTACTCACCACCAAGGTTGCTCAAAACCAATTAGCACCTTTCATCAATGAAGAGCAGATAGACATTCTATTGGTACGCTCAGCCACCCAAGCCAAGAGAGACCTTATAGATGCTTGTCCAGCCCTAAAGCTCATCGGTCGTGGAGGGGTAGGCATGGACAATATAGATGTCGCCTATGCCCAAGAAAAAGGCATTAAGGTTATCAATACCCCCAATGCCTCCTCCCACTCGGTAGCGGAGCTTACTTTTGCCCATCTCTTTTCAGGAGTTCGTTTTCTCTATGATGCCAACCGCAACATGCCACTGGAAGGAGATACCCGCTTCAATGAACTTAAAAAAGACTATGCCAATGGGCACGAACTCAAGGGGAAGACCCTAGGTATCATAGGATTGGGACGTATAGGGAGGGCGGTAGCTACCATCGCCTTAGGGCTTGGTATGAAGGTCATCGCTTATGATCCTGAACAACAAGAAGCCTCCATTACACTTTCCTTCTTTGACGGGCGTAGTCTTGACTTTGTGATCAAGACTATTAGCAAGAAAGAAGTTCTTGAAGAAGCCGATTTTATCACCTTACACATTCCTGCACAAAAGGAAACTGTCATAGGAGAGAAAGAGTTTCAACAGATGAAAGATGGTGTAGGCATCGTCAATGTAGCGCGTGGAGGCGTAATAGACGAAGAAGCTCTACTACATGCTTTGGAACATGAGAAGATCGCCTTTGCTGGCTTAGATGTATTTGAGGGAGAGCCTACCCCCTCTATCCGCATTCTTATGCACCCACGAGTATCCCTCTCCCCGCATATAGGAGCTGCCACTCTTGAGGCACAAGAGCGGGTAGGTGATGAACTAGCGGAGCAGATAATAAAAATGATGAGTGAAAAGTGATAAGTAAAAATATAGGGACGAATTTCTATTCGTCCCTACTTTTTTGTTTTAGTGTTTGCGTTTTTTCTTTCTACCAATAGGTGTTTGATCCAGTATTCTCTGTATTCTCTGTTTGTTTCTACGTACCGCGAAGCTACGATTGTAGTAAAAGACAAGGAGCGTTGTCGCAATAACAAATAACACCAATATTACAAATAGCGAAATCGTAGATATATAAAGGTTTGCTACATAGAAAAAGACAAAAGCCAAGAGATTAAACAAGGCCAAAAGTAAACTAGCTTGTATATGAGAGAGTCCCATATAATCAATCATAATGTGGTGAATATGATTCCTATCGGCAAAGAAAGGACTTCTATGCTTGAGAACACGTATGAGAAATACGCGCATAGTATCCACAAAAGGGATGAAGAGGATGATAAATATAAGTACAAACTTATTATAATACTTGATATTAGCTGCTTCAAGGCGCTCCACAGGAAGATTTAAGAAACGAAGCGCACATACCCCTATGATGAAACCTATCAATAAAGAGCCCGTATCACCCATGAAGATCCCCATTTTCTTTGAAATATTATATCTGAGGAAAGCTAATAAGCAACCTATAACACTCAGAGAAAGTAATACAAAGTAATAATCCTTCGTTTGGTAAAATATAAAGGAGAATATACTGAAAATCATGATTCCCACCATGGAGGCAGAACCATTAATTCCATCAATGAGGTTATAAGCATTGACAATAGAAATGATAATGAATACTCCTAAAGAGTAAGAAAACCAAAGCGGCAGGTCATAAATTCCCAAAAAGCCGTTGAATGTATCAATAGACAATTCACTGCTATCCATGACAAATACAAAAGCGAGTATCTGCCCTATAATCTTAGTTTTAGGAGTTACTCCCACCAAGTCATCTTTTATACCTATGTAAAAAAGGATCAGTAGGCCAATAACTAATGAGAGACTTAATCCCTGAGTGTCATGTCCTTGCAAGAAATACAAACTACTGAGCAGACTCGCAAAGAAAGCCACTCCTCCCATAGTAGGCGTTTTCTCCTTATGAGAGCTTCGTTGGTTAGGATCATCCATCAAGTTTTTAATCCTGACAATTGCTATAATTCGCGGTATTACTAAGTAGGAAACTACAAAAGACTGTAGCACAATGAATATAGCTAATAACTCCAACGAAAGACTACTATATAGATATTCCATAATCCATCTGGTTTTTTCACCTGCAAAGATAAAAAATAACTTAGAAATTTAAAAATTTTTTTAGAAAAATATTTTATTTAGCTAAACAAATGAATATCAGACAATTAAAATATAGAGGAAAAATTTTTAGCAAAAAAATTTTCTCTATCAAAAATAAAATTCGTAATTTCGTGCCGTTTTTCAGAACATAAAATATTTTACAATGAATAAATACGATGTTATAGTGTTAGGTAGCGGTCCTGGAGGATACGTAACCGCTATTAGAGCCTCACAATTGGGCTTCAAAACTGCTGTTATTGAGAAAGAAAACCTCGGAGGGGTGTGCCTTAACTGGGGTTGTATCCCTACCAAAGCCCTGCTGAAGTCTGCTCAGGTGTTTGAATACCTAAAGCATGCTGAAAGCTACGGAATAAAAGTGAGTGACAAAGGATTTGATAAGGATTTTTCTGCTATAGTAAAGCGTAGCCGCGATGTAGCTGGTACCATGAGCAAAGGGGTACAATTCCTTATGAAAAAGAATAAAATAGATGTAATCAACGGCTATGGTACCCTAAAACCAGGTAAGAAAGTAGAAGTGAAAGATAAAGATGGTAAAGTAACTGAATACAGTGCAGACCACATCATTATCGCCACTGGTGCACGCTCACGCGAATTGCCTGCCCTTCCACAAGATGGTAAGAAAATCATTGGCTATCGCCAAGCCCTCACTCTTGCTGAACAGCCTAAGAAAATGATTATTGTAGGTAGTGGTGCTATAGGCATTGAGTTTGCTTACTTCTACCACTCTATGGGTACTGAAGTTACTGTAGTTGAGTTCATGCCAAATATAGTACCTGTAGAGGATGAGGAAATCTCTAAACAACTCGAAAAGAGCTTCAAGAAGCTTGGTATCAATGTAATGACTTCTTCTGAAGTAACTAAGGTAGATACCTCTGGCAAAGGAGTGAAAGCCTATGTGAAAACAGCCAAAGGAGAAGAAGTGCTTGAAGCAGATATCTTACTCTCTGCCGTAGGTATCAAGACTAACATAGAAAACATAGGCTTGGAAGCGGTAGGTATCAAGACCGAACGTGATAAAATCCAAGTAAATGAGTTCTACCAAACCAATGTACCTGGTTACTATGCTATCGGAGACGTGGTACCTGGACAGGCTTTGGCACACGTAGCTTCTGCAGAAGGAATCCTCTGCGTAGAGAAAATCAAAGGCTTGCATGTAGAACCTATCAACTATGGCAATATCCCAGGATGTACTTACTGTACTCCAGAGATTGCCTCTGTTGGGCTTACAGAAAAACAAGCTAAAGAGAAAGGTTATGAAATCAAAGTTGGTAAGTTCCCATTCACTGCCTCTGGTAAGGCCAATGCAGCAGGAACTACTGACGGATTTATCAAAGTAATCTTTGATGCTAAATATGGCGAATGGCTTGGTTGCCACATGATCGGTGCTGGTGTTACCGATATGATCGCTGAGGCTGTGGTAGCTCGTAAATTGGAAACTACAGCTCATGAAATCCTCAAAGCAGTACACCCTCACCCAACTATGAGCGAAGGGGTAAAAGAAGCTGTAGCAGCTGCTTATGGAGAGGCTATTGATATTTAATATTTTTATGGTTTAAAATTTATTCATAATGGTAGGAGCGAACACTATTCTATTCGCTCCTACTCTTTTATAGTGAAGAGTGATTAACAATTAAAATTAAAGAGATGGAATTATTAGATGGAAAAAAGACAGCTGCTTTGGTGCAAGAGGCTATAGCTGAAGAGGTTCGCCAGATCGTAGCCAAAGGTCATAGACCTCCGCACTTAGTGGCTATTCTGGTAGGTAATAATGGAGCAAGTATGACCTATGTCAACAACAAAGTTACAGCCTGTGAGCGTGTAGGCTTTGCCTCCTCAGTGGTAAATCTGCCTGAAGATATATCGCAAGAGGCGCTGCTGGAAGAAATAGAAAAACTCAACAAAGACAAGTCCATAGATGGCTTTATTGTACAACTGCCTCTGCCTAAGCATATCAACGAGCAAGAAGTGCTATTGGCTGTAAATCCAGACAAAGATGCTGATGGCTTCCACCCTACCAACTTTGGACGTATGGCTTTAGGCTTAGATGCCTTTATCCCTGCTACTCCTTATGGCATTTTGGAACTGCTCACTCAATACAAAATCCCAACTGATGGAAAACATGTAGTGGTCATTGGTCGTTCAGACATCGTAGGGCGTCCCATTAGTATCCTCCTTTCTCAAAAGCCATGGAATGCGACAGTTACCCTTACTCATAGCCGTACCCAAAACCTCTCAAAACTCACCCAAGAAGCCGATATTATCATCGCTGCTTTGGGGATTCCCAACTTCCTAAAGGCAGAAATGGTCAAGGAAGGCGCTGTAATTGTAGATGTGGGTATTACCCGCGTTGCTGATGCTTCGGCTAAGAAAGGATTCTGTATCGTAGGTGATGTAGATTTTGAACAAGTAAAACAGAAAGCCAGCTATATCACCCCTGTACCAGGAGGTGTGGGGCCAATGACCATTGCAATGCTGATGAAAAACACTCTAAATGCCTATAAAAGGACTCATAAAATAGGATAAAGCATGACGAAAATCCGTATTACAAAGAAGTTCGAATTCGAAGCAGGGCATGCCCTCTATGGGTATGATGGCAAGTGCAAGAATATACATGGGCATAGTTATAAGCTATGGGTAACCGTCATCGGAAGTCCTATAGAAGATGCCTCACATGTGAAAAATGGCATGGTGATAGACTTTGGAGATATCAAAGAAATTGTCAATGAATACATAGTCAAAGAAGCCGATCACACCATTTTCTTCAATGGAAATAGTCCTCACAAGGCCTTGGCTGAGAAGCTCCAAGCGGAGGGACACAGAGTAGTACTACTCCCCTACCAGCCTACCAGTGAGATGCTTATTGTAGATTTTGCACACCGCCTACAGAAACACCTACCCGCACATATCACCCTATATAGCCTCCGCTTACAGGAAACTGAAAGCTCCTATGCTGAGTGGTATGCCTCTGATAATCTTTAACTTACTAAACTAATTATGCTATTAGCCGTTAATATAGGTAATTCTAATATTCGTTTTGCAGTGGTAGAAGGCCAAGAGGTGCACCTGTCCTGGACAATTGCCACTAAGCCCTATCGTACCGCTGGAGAGTTCTATATGAGTTTCCAGACCTATAAGGAACAGTATAAAAATGCTTTTAGAAAAATCAGCAAAATTGTGGTTGGTTCAGTCGTACCCCAACAGACACAAGTCATCGCGAAGATGCTCCAAAAGACTTTCTCTATAAAACCCTTTATCGTCAATCGTGATACCCCCAGTGAGGTCACCCATCATTCGAATCAAATGGGTACTGACTTGTATGCCAATGCAGTAGCGGCACATTATCTCTACCCTGGGCAAAAGAAGATCATTATAGACTTTGGTACCGCCCTGACTCTTACAGGAGTTGCAGAAACAGGAGAGATGCTGGGGGTTATCATAGCTCCAGGGGTAGTAACCTCTCTACAATCGTTGGTCAACAATACTGCTCAACTTCCTTATGTGGAACTTAATGAACCCAAATCTGTCTTGGGCATGGATACCGAGACCTGTATGCAGAGTGGAATCATCTATGGCTATACCGCTATGGTTGAGGGACTTATAGAACGTATCAAGCAGACCTACCAGAGCGACTTTTTGGTCATCTCTACCGGAGGGGTAGGACATGTGTTTAGCAAGCTTACAAAGAAGATCCAAGTAGACGATAAGTATCATACCATCAAAGGCTTAGCTTTGTTGTATGATCTACACAGGAAATAACATTTCTCTCCCTAACCCCTCTGCGAAGGAGGGGGGCTATTGGGACGAATTGCTCTCTGGGGGCAAATTGTCGTTTGCCCCTATAGTAGAATGGAAATAATCCCAAACCTTTTGGGCTCTTGACTGGCCTATAGCGGCGATGATTTCCTCTTTGGAAGCCTCCTTGAGGCGCTTTACCGATTTGAATTGCTTGAGTAGGGTCTCTTGGGTTTGCTTACCAACGCCAGAGATTTGCTCCAACTCCGAATGAATGGCACTAGCGCTGCGCTTCTGCCTATGAAAAGTAATTCCGAAACGGTGTGCCTCATTGCGTAGGTGCTGGATCACCTTGAGCGTTTCCGACTTCTTATCCAAATACAAAGGAATAGAGTCCCCAGGGTAGAAGATTTCCTCCAAACGCTTGGCTATACCCACTATAGCTATTTTTCCACGTAATCCTAAGAGTTCCAAAGACTTGAGGGCAGCACCTAATTGGCCTTTTCCTCCGTCTATGATAATGAGTTGAGGTAGCGGTTCCTCCTCGTCCAAAAGACGTCGATAACGACGATAAACCACCTCCTCCATAGAGGCAAAGTCATTGGGGCCTTCCACTGTTTTTATATTGAAATGGCGGTAATCCTTTTTGCTAGGCTTGGCATTTTTGAACACCACACAAGCCGCCACAGGATTGGTACCCTGAATATTGGAGTTATCAAAACACTCAATATGAGCAGGAGGTTCTGAAAGATGCAAATCACGCTGCATTTGGGTCAGTAGGCGGTTGGTATGTCGTTCTGGATCTGTGATTTTCACCTGCTTGAATTTCTCTTGGCGATATGCCTGTGCATTGCGCTCAGAGAGTTGCAGAAGCTGGAACTTCTCCCCTGCTTTGGGCACTGTAAGTTGCTCGGAAAACTCCATACTCAGAGGGAAAGGCACAATCAGCTCTTTAGAATTGGATTTGAAGCGTTCCCTGAGTTCCACTATACCCAATTCGAGTAGTTCTTGATCGGTTTCCTCTAATTTTTTCTTCACTTCCAAGGTATGTCCTCGTACAATCGCCCCATGAGCCACCTGTAGGAAGTTGATATACGCATATTCCTCATCTGAAACGATAGAAAACACATCTACATTATGGATTTTAGCGCTTACAATGGTAGATTTAGCCTGATAGTTCTCTAAGCTCTCCAACTTGAGCTTGATCTCTTGTGCCTCCTCAAAACGCAAAGCAGCCGCATGTTCGCTCATCTCTTTTTTGAAATAAGCAATGACCTCCTTTAGATTTCCTTTGAGTATCTCTTTGATTTGCTGTATATTATGATTATATTCCTCCTCAGTCTGCAAGCCCTCACAAGGCCCTTTACAGTTTTTAATATGGTATTCGAGGCACACCTTGTACTTTCCTTTGTCTATATTTTCTTGAGAAAGGTCTAACCTACAGTTGCGCAAGGGGTAGAGATCCTTGATAAGGTCTAAGAGCGTACGTACCACCTTGATATTGGTATAAGGCCCAAAGTAAGTACTTCCGTCCTTTTCTACCTTTCGGGTAAAGAACACCCGAGGAAAGCGCTCGTTGGAGATACAGATCCACGGATAACTCTTTCCGTCCTTCAGTAGGATATTATAACGCGGTTGGTACTTCTTTATCAGGTTATTCTCCAGTAGCAAGGCATCGTTTTCGGTAGCTACCACTATATGTTCTATACGAACAATCTTGCTGACCAATACCCGTGTTTTAGGAGAGTCATGCTCCTTGTTGAAGTAAGAGGAGACCCTTTTTTTAAGGTTTTTCGCCTTACCTACATAGATAATTGTATCAGAGCTATCAAAGAATTGATACACCCCAGGGCTATCAGGGAGAGTTTGTAATTGAAGAGAAAGCATTTTATTAATGATTAATGACTAATGATTAAAGACCGATGGTTAGTCTTTGTCTTTAATCATTTGCATTATTTAAGAATTTATTGATCAAAGGGGTTATTTCATGGGCTTTATTGACTATCATAGAGTGGCCACCTCCTGTTATACAAAAAGTATCTTTTACATTTTTATATGGGAGAATGCGATCTTTGTCACCATGAATGTGGAGTATATGCGTAGAAATTTCCGTATTCTTCCATGTTAGAATCGCATTTATTGCCCATTTGAGAAAAGTCGTAGGTGTTTTTCTAAATATCTCTTTCAAAAGCACTTTTTCATGAGCTGAAGTAGCCCCAAAAAGCCAATAAGTAAACCCATTGGTACGTTTGATAAGTGTATAAGGAAGAATTTTCTGTAGTTTCAGCTTTGCTGAAAAGCGATAGAACCAAGGGAGTTCCTTTCGCTCTTTAGCAGAGGAAATCAGTATGACTTTTTTAACTGGAATTTGTTTGGCTATTTCCATAGCCACCATTCCTCCGAATGACAATCCTACCAAAATAGGATGAGGGGTCGTTATTTTCTGTGTCATTCTTTTGGCATAGGCAGGGAGTGTTTCCTTAGGCAAAGGAGGCAACCACTCCATATATTCTACCTCTACACCCTCAAAGTCAAGATATTGGAATACAGTTCCATCGGCACCTAAGCCACTAAGTAAATAACATTTTTCAGTCATGATTGTCTTTTATTAGGACAAAGGTATAAATTATTTTTTACATACCAAAAAATTATTTATCAACGTTACTTTACCGATAGATACATCTTAACATTAATTTTTTCAAATAATTTGGTGGTATCAAAAAGATATTTTTTGTAATTTTGTGGCGGAAAAAATGACTCAAAAAAAGACCATGAATCACACCTATTTTATTACAGGTATCTCTACCGAAGTAGGCAAAACCATCACCTCGGCTATAGTAGTGGAGGCACTTGAGGCTGATTATTGGAAACCCATACAATCGGGAGATAAGCATGCTTCGGATACCATGAAGGTACAATCACTAATTTCTAATTCAAGAACTCGTTTTTTCCCTTCTAGCTATGCTTTTGATTACCCTGCCAGTCCACATCTGTCAGCACAAATGGAGGGCGTTACTATAGAAAAGGACAAGATTATACGTCCTATAACCGATCGTCCCTTGGTAATAGAGGCCGCAGGAGGGCTTTTTGTACCCCTGAATGATCATGATATCATGATGGATCTGATCCTTCCTACCGATAGGGTGATCTTGGTCTCACGCCACTACTTAGGCAGTATCAATCATACGATGCTTTCCATAGAGGCCTTACAACGCCGAGGACTCTCTATCTATGGGATTATCTTTAGCGGAGCAGAAAACCCTGCTACCGAATCTTGGATTGCCGCCTACTCTAAAGTACCTATCTTAGGCCGTATAGAGGAAGAACCTTTCTTTGATAAGGAAGTGATAAAGAAATATACGAAGATAATGACGAGTGACTAATGACGAGCGACTAATGATGAATGACTAATAATTGTAAATAATGTTATTTATTACTAAATAAATAATAATATCCATATATTTGCACAATTTTTGTGGCTTCATTTTCTTTGACTACAACAAACAACACTAAACCATGAAAAAAAAGACATCTGTACTAAGGTTTGCTGCCTTATCTATGGCTTTGATTACCTCTATGTTACTCTATGCTAAGATGAAACATATTCCTTTTCCTCCTCCTGGGGGGGAAGTCTCATCTAATAATGCAGAGGGAGAGATCCCTATGGTATATGAGAACCTCTACAATGCTAAGGCCTTGACCCCTTTCTTTGAGAAACTCAAAGCCTTGGACACCTTAAAGGATAGGAAACTCAACATCGTGCATATAGGAGACTCTCATATACAAGGAGATGCCATGACCAGCCAAATACGCCAACGCTTCCAATCCCAATTTGGCAATGCTGGTTTGGGTTTTGTCTTTCCTTATTCGCTAATACACACCAATGGAGAGCGCTATGTACGCTTTTCCTCCAATATCACTTGGGATAGTCAAAAGAATACCAGCCGAGACGATATAGGTGCTATTGGTATTGCAGGATACTCGCTGCTTACCAATAATAAAAATTTTGTGATAGAACTCAATATAAAAAACAAAGATTATTCATTCAACACCCTACGTATACTCACCCCTAATAATCAACATTTATTCGATTTAGCTATCAGCAAAACAGGCATTCCCCTCAGGCCAGCTCCTGCTGTTAGGCGAACTGCTTATAAAAACCTCTTTCACAAGGTACAGAAAGGTGAGACACTCTATGCTTTGTCTAAAAAATACAAAACCACAGAGCGTAAGATACAACAAGCCAATAATCTCAAAGGCAATACCATACGAGAGGGAACGATGCTAAAAATCCCTACCGAAGAGCGTGTAGTCTCTACAGCTGCTTCTGTGGGAAGTTCTGTGGCTATGAATAATTTTGAACCTCTGCTAGGTGATAATATCTCCTCTCTGGGCTATACCTATAACAACCTAAACGGACTGGATCAAATCTATCTTACGCCCAATAGCGAACAATCTAACTTTGCCCTCAATGGCATAGTACTTGAGAATGATCAAAATGGAATCATATACCATGCCATTGGAGTCAATGGAGCTCGCTTTTCGGACTATAACAAGTGTAGCCTCTTCTTTGACCAAATACAAGCCCTACAGCCCGACCTTATCATCGTTTCCTTAGGTACTAATGAGGCTTTTGGGAGGTTATCGGCGGAGAATTACGACAAACAAGTGGAGAATTTTATCGCACAGATTCGTGAGCACTATGGCAATTGTCCTATACTGCTAACCTCTCCCCCTCCTTCCTTATTCAAAAAGAAGCTTCCCAACCCCTATTGTGAGCAATATACTCATGTACTTATAGACAATTCTGTAAAGAAAAACTATGGTGTCTTTGACATGTACAATGTATTGGGCGGTAGTGAAGGTATGTCCAAGCTCATAGCCGAAAATCTTATCTCTCATGATAGGGTACACTATACCCATTCAGGTTATGAAGAACAAGGAGGAAGGCTCTATAACGCTCTTATGAGCAACTATTTACAATATAAAAATCAGCAAAAATAATCTATTCTTTTGAAAATAAACGATTGGCAACAGTGGCTTTCTGACCACTGTAGTGTGGAACAGCTCAAGAGTTGGTTTGCCTACAATGCTGAGGCACCCTTACTCTTTAACAGTAGTCTTTTTTTAGGACTTTTTCTTGTATTTTACTTTGTATATATTCTCACTCGCAAGCATACCTACTTCCGTACGGTATATGTAGTGCTATTTTCCCTCTTCTTTTATTATAAAGCAGGAGGGAATTACTTTGTACTACTGCTACTCTCCTCAGGAATTAATTACTTTCTTGCCCAACAGATTCATAAGAACTGGGGTAGCAAGCGATTGCAACGCTTTTTCTTAGCGCTGAGTTGTATAATTAACTTGGGTATTTTAGGCTATTATAAGTATACTAACTTTCTAATAGACAGCCTAAACCAACTTTTTCATAGTCATTTTGCCCTTCAAGATATCATCTTGCCTATAGGTATCTCCTTCTATACCTTTCAAACGATGAGCTATACCATAGACATCTATAGGCGTGAGATCGCCCCTGCCAGATCGTTTTTGGATTTCACTTTCTTTGTGAGCTTTTTCCCTCAATTAGTAGCAGGGCCTATTGTGCGAGCAAAGGATTTTATCCCACAGATATACAAGAAAGTCAGCCTCACAAAAGAGGAAACCGCTCAAGCCCTATTCCTTATTATAGGTGGACTACTGAAAAAAGCTGTTATCTCGGATTACATCTCCATCAACTTTGTAGATAGGGTCTTTGATGCTCCTAGTAGCTATACCTCTTTTGAGAACCTTTTAGCAGTATATGGGTATGCCTTACAGATATATTGTGATTTCTCAGGGTATTCGGATATAGCCATAGGGTTGGCGCTACTTATGGGCTTCACACTACCTGAGAACTTCCGTACCCCTTATCAGTCAAGAAATATCACCGAGTTCTGGCATCGCTGGCATATATCACTATCCACTTGGCTAAAAGACTATCTATATATCCCCTTGGGAGGCAATCGTCAGGGGTCTTTTTGGGGCTATTTCTTTCCTACCTTATTTTTTATAGCTACCCTATCTTGGGCATTTATGCAAGGAGGAGAAAGTCTTGTCCCCCTATTTATTACTTTCGGAGTGATTATCCTCTTTGAGGTATCCATACTCCTATCTCCTGACAAGGCAAAGGCGCTCAGAAGTCATTTTAACCAACTAACTACTATGCTATTAGGAGGGCTTTGGCATGGAGCCAATCTCCGATTTATCATATGGGGAGCCCTACATGGTTTGGCCTTGTCTTTTCACAAGTCTTTCAAAGAGATTTTCCCTGACAAAACCCCTACTAAGCGTTCCTTCCTCAGAGGTATTGTTGCTCTTATCTCTGTTGTGGTAACCTTCCACTTTGTCGCCTTTTGTTGGATTTTCTTCCGCTCAAGGGATTTTTCTACGGCAATGACCCTTATAGGGAATATAGGCCAACTTAGTTATGATCCACACCAGTGGTGGGTAATTATAGAAGGTTATCAGAATGTCATGATTCTATTGGTCATAGGCTTTGTTTGGCACTTTTTCCCCTATAAATGGAATGAAGCCCTCAAGCTATTTTTCCAAAGAATCCCTCTGGTGGGCAAAGCTATTATCGTGGCGGCTGTCTTTTGGTTGGTCTATGCCACTGCTACCGCAGGACCACAGCCTTTCATTTATTTTCAGTTTTAACGATTAGTTTTTCAAACTACAAAACACTGAAAATCAATACAAAAGAAAAAAGTTGAGAAAAAACACAAAAAAATTTCATCAAAAGGCTTGCAGGTTCAAAAAAAAGTTGTACCTTTGCACTCGCAATTGAGAAACATATTTACAGACTCAATGGTCCGTTCGTCTAGGGGTTAGGACGCAAGGTTTTCATCCTTGTAACAGGGGTTCGATTCCCCTACGGACTACATAATTTTAGTAATTTTATACAATACCACTTTAATTGAGATAAGAATATGGCAAACCATAAGTCAGCAATCAAAAGAATCAGAAGAAATGAGGCTACTCGCCTTAGAAATCGCTATCAACATAAAACTACTCGTAACGCTATCAAAAAATTGCGTACTACTACTGATGTAGCTGTAGCTAAGGAACTATTACCAAATGTAGTTTCCATGATTGATAAGTTAGCAAAAAGAAACATTATCCACAAAAACAAAGCGGGTAATCTTAAGAGTAGCTTAATGAAGCATGTAAATTCATTAGTAGCTTAGAAAATCATTTGCTCATAGTGAAATATTTAAAATTACTATTAATAAAGACTATTCTTTTTAGCGAATAGTCTTTATTTTTTTATAGCTAACAATAAAAGACCAATGACAGCTCATATTTGCCACTGGTCTTTGGTCTTTATTTATTGTCGTTATAATAGTTATAAATAGCTTCCTGAGAAGAGATACCTTGCTGCTGGGAGCGATAAACATTCTGTTGGTCTTTGTCAATAATACGTGCTTTTATATGGTCATTCCAAGCCAAGTGGAAAGTATCCCAAAGTTGTTGCTTTATATCCTCTTGGTATACTGGGCAAGATACCTCTACCCTATTGTTGAGGTTGCGAGACATCCAGTCGGCTGAGGAAATATAATAAATTGGCTGACCATCGTTGCCAAAGATATACAAACGAGAATGCTCCAAAAAGCGATCCACTATACTAATTACCTCTATATGCTCGCTAAGCCCCTTGACTTGAGGTAATAAACCACATACCCCACGTACAATCATCTGAATTTTGACCCCTGCTTGGCTAGCCTCATATAGCTTCTCTATCATCTGCTCATTGGTTAGTCCATTCATTTTGAGTTTTAAGAAAGCCTCTTTGCCAGCTTTGGCCAAGGCTATTTCTCTATCAATGAGCGATAGGAAGGTACTTTTGGTCGTATAAGGTGAAACTAAAAGATGCTCATATTGGAATTGTTGAAAAGGCGTATCAAAGAACTTAAACACCCGATTGATCTCGTCCAATATCCCTTGATGTGCCGTAAACAGCGTATAATCGGTATATATCTTTGCAGATGACTCATTGAAATTGCCCGTACTGATAAAACCATAACGGCGTATCTCTTCCCCCTCTTCACGCTCTATAACCCCTATTTTGCTATGTACTTTAAGTCCTCGTACCCCAAAGATCGTATTGACTCCCTCCCTTTGTAGTTGCTCTGCATAGTGGATATTAGCTGTTTCATCAAAGCGCGCTTGTAGCTCAATTTGTACAGTAACTTTCTTGCCGTTTTTCACTGCATTGATCAGAGAATTAATCACCTGTGACTGTTTGGCCAAGCGGTAAATTGTAATCTTTATACTCTTGACCTTAGGGTCAAGGGCGGCTTCTCTTAAGAAACGTATCAGATAAGAAAAGCTATGATAAGGTGTATATTGCAAGAAATCCCGCTGGGCGATTTGGGCGAACAAACTCTCTTCCATCTTGAGAGCTTTGATAGGACAAGGATGGAACGGCTTATACATTAGTTCTTTGCGCTCACAGTGAGGAAAATTCATATAATCACGCCTATTGTGATAACGTCCTCCTGCGATGACACTATCGGTGGATTGTATGCCCATTTTCTCCTTTAGAAAACGTAACATCTCCTCATCAATGAGTTTGTCATAGATAAACCGTACAGGCTCAGCACGCTTACGCCCTTCCACACTGGTGGAAATCTTCTCTATGAAACTCTTATTAAGGTCGGTATCCAAGTCCAATTCTGCATTGCGTGTGATCTTAATCATATAAGCGGAGAGCTCCTCACAAGGAAAAATATAGAAATGAGAGCTAAGACAGAAGCGAATCACATCGTCCAAGAGAATGATATAATCAGCATTACCCACCTTAGGCAATACGATAAAGCGTTCCAAGGTCTTGGGGAGTTCTATAAGAGCGTACTGGAGCTTGTGCTTTTTTCCACTTTTGGAAGAGAGCAGCATACGCACGGCCAAATAAGCCACATCGTCCTTGAGGTTAGGGAGTGCCTCCACCTCATTGAGGATAATGGTAAAAAGAGCTGGACTTATGGTATTGATAAAATAATCTCTTACATACTCCACATGCTCTGGAAGAATCTCGGTTTCATTGATAATATAGATATCCTCCTTTTTCAGCTCCTGCTTAATCTGTTCCAAGATAGCAAGACTCTTTTGCTGGAGGAGTACCACTTGGCTGTTGATCTGCTCCAATAGCGAATGAGCCTGAGCAATCATAGCTTCGTCCTTAAGGAGTCTAAAATCACGCCTTGCAATAGCATAGCGCACACGAAAGAACTCATCTAAGTTGTTAGAGAAAATACCTACAAAACGCATACGCTCCACCAAGGGATTTCTTGGGTCGCTGGCCTCCTGTAGGACACGTTCGTTAAAAGAGAGCCAACTGAGGTCTCTGTTTCGGATAGGAACTTTGGGTTGTGTTTTCATTTTTCATAGTATTACAATTGTTTGTCAAGTAAGGCAATGATGGTAGCTGCCTGTTGGTAATCATTATTAATATCGGTCTGTGTATAAGGAGCATAGCGCGCCATTTCACAGTTGGAGAGCAATTGGATAAAGTCTCTAAGAGGTTCGGCTGCCACACCCTTATCGGTGAGGAGTTGCTGAATCTTATCCTTACTTAGTTCACTTGTTTCAATATAAAGTTTGGCCTTGAGATAGGTATGTAAGCCACGCTCTAAAGCCTCATAGAAAGCCTCCTTATTGGTAAGATTCTTTTTGGCGGCAGAGAGATATTTCTTAGCCAAACGGCTAGTTCTACGGCTTCTGTTTTCTTGCGTATCATCGTTTCGCTTTTGATAGATATACCAGAAAACAAGTACCAAAGGAATCAGCAACAGAGGCAACAACCATAAGAGATAGAAAGCTGTGGATGAGAAGAACATAGGTCTGTTCACCGAAAGCAACTCAGAAGCCTCCTTAAGGGGCTGGAATTGACCCTGCTCTAGGGTAGTTGCGCCTTGTTCTTGCTCTTGGGTAGGCTTGTATTCCTGTCCGTTAAGTATCTCTATAGTAATATTCTCTGAGGTGAGAGTTTCATACTTTTGAGTTTCAGGATTGAAGAAAGTGAAGCTCAGAGGCGGGATAGGAAATTTTCCTTTGTATTGAGGCACGATGGTATAGCTATGGGTAATGTCCCCACTTACACCCGTGGTGCTATTGGTTAAGTTTTCTTTTTCCTTAGGTGCGTACACCTCCAAGGCAGGAGGGAAAGATAATTTAGGAATATCAAACAGCTTAAAATTCCCCTTTCCTGAAATCACCACTTCACCTTCGGTAGTCTCACCCGCATTGAGTGTACGTGTGGGAAAATTCATAGACAAGGAGAAGTTACCCACTGCCCCAGAGAAGTTGGCTGGCTTGCCCTCTTCGGGTAAGGGGAGCACATTGATCTTAGTGGTAGCTGTCTGCAAGCTACGGGTACGAGTTATATAAGAGCGATTTCCGAAGAAATCCACTTGGTTGGAGGGCAATTGTAGAACAAAGGTAGAAGAGAAGGGGCTGATCACCTGTTCGCCTGCCTGTTGGGGATACAATAGCACCTGCTTGAGGGTTACACAACGGAAAGGACGCCCATTGCGTACCACTTCGGTTACTTGAATCTTATCTAAGAGCTGTTGGCTCCAGAAGTTAGCGTAGCGAGGCTCTTGTATATTCTCCAATCCCGCTATACCGAAGCGTGCATCAATATAAAGCTTATAGGTAATGGTTATGGGCTGATTGACATACACCTGTTTTTCAGAGATTTCCGCAACCATAAAGAGTTCGTCCTTAGTGGGTTCTATCACCTGAGTAGGTTGTTCATCCTCACTACCAAAAGGATCAAAGCCAAAGGGGAAGCCCCCAAAAGGATTAGAAGGTGGTGGGGTGGTCTGTGCATTACGTGGATGAGAAACAGGATCTGTTACCTCTATCGTTATAGGTTTGGTCTTGTACTCCTTTCCATCAATGATAATAGCTGCTGCCCCTATGGTAAGTTTGCCCTTACGCTTGGGCTGGAGCATATAGGTGTAAGTCTTTGAAAAGCTACGGTTTCCATTGATCCAAGAATGAGAAATGGATTGGGTAGGCCCTGTAACCTCAAAGTTCTCAAAAGAAGGTGGCACGAAGTTGTCTCCTTCCTTATTCATGGTAAAATCTACCCTAAGATATTCGTTTTCGCCCAAGGAAGTGCGAGAAGGTTGTGCCTTGAAGGAAACCTCCTGTGCTAAAGATATAGTGGTTAGAAAAAGTAATATATAAAATAAAAAATTACGCATAGACTTTGCTTTTATCAAACAAATAAGTTATCGTTTGGCTCATTACCAATCTTTTCTATCGGTACGAGAGGCTTTGCCCTTTATTTTTTTAGCATTTATTTTCTCTTGTGTTTTCTTTTCTTCGTTGCTTATCGCATTGAGAATACGATTGATTTGTTCAGGAGAGAGTTCTCCCTGTTGTCTCCCTTCTGGATTGCCTCCGTTATTTTCATTATTCTGTTGGTTCTCTCTATCTTGTGATTGTGAAGGCTGTCTTTCAGGCTGTCCTTGTCCGTTATTGTTATTCTTGTTATCTTGGTTGTTCTTGTTGTCTTTATTTTGGTTATTATTGTTGTTTTGATTATTGTTATTTTGGTCTTTATTATCCTTATTATTTTTGTTTTGTTGATCTTTGTTGTCTTTGTTATCCTTATTTTGTTGGTCTTTGTTATCTTTGTTTTGTTGGTCTTTATTATCTTTGTTTTGTTGGTCTTTGTTATCTTTGTTTTGTTGGTCTTTATTATCTTTGTTTTGTTGATCTTTGTTATCCTTGTTTTGTTGGTTCTTGTTATCTTTAGGTTTTTGTTTTGACAGTTTATCTTTAGCTACCGCAAGGTTATAGCGTGTCTCATCATCAGCAGGATTGTTACGCAGTGCCTCCTTATAGAATTGTACCGCCTGATCATATTCTTCTTTCTCCATAGCTATGTTGCCCAAGTTATGGAAAGCCCTATGTTTTTCTTCTTTGGTTGCCTTCTTATTCATAGTGGTCTCTCTGAAGTGATTAGCCGCCTCCCCGTAAGCCTTTTGGGAATAGAGCACATCGCCCATATTGTATTGAGCGGCTGTGTTGTCGGGATTCTTGGAAATTGCTTTGCGGTAATCCATTTCAGATTCTGGGAGTTTATTTGCTTTGCCTGCTTTATATCCCTCATAGGCAAATACTTGGGATTGTTTGTCTAATTTTTCTCTTTTTGCTTGTTCCTTAGCAGCAGATTCGTTTTCTTTTTGAGCAAAAATGATTGTAGGAAAGAAGACAAGTAGCCATATATATAGTCTTTTCATAATTCTAAAGTTATTGATTTTATGCCACAAAAATACGATATTATTCCCATAAAAATTCTTTTTTGTCTTTATTTTAATACTTCCAATAGATATATTCTATACAAATTGCTAATTTACTTTTTCTTTTCTATTCTCTTATGTGAAAATAAAAAAAATCCCCTATGAGAAGAGGATTTTTTAAAAGTTATTGATGTATGTTTTCCAAGTCCAAAAGGAAGGCATATTCGCGTGCGATCTCCTTGAGAGCCTCATACCGACCTGATGCCCCACTATGTCCTGAACTCATATCGGTATAGAATAGTAATAAATTATCATCGGTCTTGAGTTCTCGCAGCTTAGCTACCCACTTGGCTGGCTCCCAATACTGTACCTGAGAATCATGATACCCCGTGAGTACCAACAGATTGGGATAGGCTTGGGCACATACATTGTCATAAGGTGAATAGCTCTTCATATAATCGTAATACTGCTTGTCATGTGGATTGCCCCACTCATCATATTCCCCAGTGGTAAGCGGAATAGAATCGTCCAACATGGTAGTTACCACATCTACGAAAGGTACATTGGCTACCACTCCATGAAAGAGTTCAGGTGCTTGATTAATCACTGCTCCCATGAGCAAGCCCCCTGCTGAGCCGCCCATGGCATAGAGATGTGCTGGTGAGGTATACTGGTTCGCTATCAAATACTTAGCACAATCCACAAAGTCGGTAAAGGTGTTTTTCTTATGAAATAATTTGCCTGCCTCATACCAAGGACGTCCTAAATACTCGCCCCCACGTATATGCGCAATGGCAAAGATAAAGCCCCTATCGAGCAAACTAAGTCGTGTGGTGGAAAACGAGGGTTCAATAGTAATTCCATAAGCCCCATAGCCATAGAGGAGTAAAGGATTGGAACCATCACACTTTATCCCTTTGGGATAGACTATAGAAATAGGAATTTGCGTGCCGTCAGTAGCGGTAGCCCAAAGCCTTCGAGACTCATAATTCTCCTCACTGAACTTACCTCCTAGCACCTGTTGCTGCTTCTTCACCTCTTTTGCTCCTGTACGCATATTGTAGTCAATCACCGAATAAGGTGTGGTCATAGAATTGTAAGTATAGCGAAGTATTTCGGTATCAAAATCTAAGTTCAGCCCTGTGGAAGCCATATAGGTCTCATTGTCAAAGGGCAAATAATGTTCTGCTGAGCCATCCCAACGTATAATACGAATCTGAGAAAGACCATTATACCGCTGGCTAACCACTAGATACTCCTTGAATATATCTATTTCCTCCAATCGGATTTGCTCCTGATGGGCAAGTACAGGCTGCCAATAGCTTTTTTCGGTCTGTCCTATAGGGGTTTTGTCCAATTTGAAATTAGTTGCTCCATCGGCATTGTTCAGTATATAAAAGTAGTCCCCATAGTGGGCTATATCATATTCCAACCCCCGCTCACGAGGTTGGAAACACTTAAAATCGGCCATAGGGGTGGCTGCATCCAAGAACCAACTCTCGGAAGAGAGGGTACTATCGGACTGAATAATAAGAAATTGCTCTGATTTGGACTTGAATATACCCGTATTAAAAGTCTCATCCTTCTCATGAAAGACCAATACATCCTGCTTAGAAGACTGTCCCAACTGGTGGCGATAGACTTTATGTGAACGAAGTGTCTGCGTATCTATCTTCGTATAAAAAATAGTTTGATTATCACTAGCCCAACAGCTACCTCCGTCGGTATTTTTTATCTCTATAGGAAGCACCTGGCCTGTCTCTAAATTTTTGATAAAGAGAGAGTACATACGTCGCCCCCGTGTATCCACTGAGAAGGAAGCCCACTTGTTATCGGGGCTTACAGAGAATTCGGCAAACTGGTAAAACTTATGCCCTGCGGCCATTTCATTCACCTCAAAGAGTACTTCTTCCTGTGCATTGGGCTGATCAGCACGTCTGAGATAAATAGGGTATTCCTTCCCCTCTTGAAAACGAGAAAAGTACCAATACCCGTTGTACTTATAAGGCACCGATTCGTCATCCTGCTTGATTCGGCTTTTCATCTCCTCAAAGAGCGATTCTTGGAAAGCATCGGTATGTTTGGTTTTATAAGCAAAATATTCGTTTTCAGCCTTTAAGTAGGATAACACCTCTGGCGTATCTCGCTGGTTGAGCCAAAAGTAATTATCTATTCGCTTATCGGCATGTATTTCTAATAATTGCTGCTTTTTAGGCGCTTTTGGTGGCATCATATATTATCACTTTTATACTATGGAACATTTGTTTAGAGTATCATACTCAGTGAGATACGCCTGCGGGCGGTATCTACTTCTACAACCCTGACCTGTACTTGCTGGTGGAGCTTGACCACTTCATTGACATCGGATACATAGCCATCCTTCAGCTGAGAGATATGCACCAAGCCGCTTTCCTTGATTCCAATATCCACAAAGCAACCAAAGGCCGTGATATTGTTGACAATTCCAGGGAGAATCATGCCTGTACGTACATCGTCAAAGGTTTTTACATTGGGGTCAAACTCAAATACCTTAGCCGCTTGGCGGGGATCTAATCCAGGTTTTTCCAATTCCTTAAGCACATCCTTGAGGTACAACTCCCCTACCTCTGCTGTTTGATACTTCTTAATATCAATAGAGGCAATTGCCTGCTTATTGCCAATGAGCTTTTCCACAGAAGTGCCCAGGTCCTTGGCCATTTGCTTAATAATCGGGTAGGCTTCAGGGTGTACAGCCGAATTGTCCAATGGATTTTCGCTGTTATGTACCCGCAAGAAAGCCACTGCCTGCTGGTAGACCTTATCGCCCAAACGTGGCACTTTCTTGAGGTCTTCACGGCGCGCAAAAGCTCCATTGGCCGAACGGTAGGCCACAATATTCTCAGCCATCTTCTCCCCTATGCCCGATACATAACTAAGCAAAGACTTGCTGGCCGTATTGAGATTCACTCCTACCTTATTTACGCAGCGGATCACAGTAGCATCCAACTCCTGCTTGAGAGAAGCCTGATTTACATCGTGCTGATACTGCCCCACTCCTATAGATTTGGGTTCTATTTTGACCAATTCTGCCAAGGGATCCGCCAAACGGCGACCTATAGAGACTGCCCCACGGACTGTTACATCATAGTCAGGGAACTCATCGCGAGCCACCTTGGAAGCCGAATATACCGATGCTCCTGCCTCACTGACCACAAAAACCTGTACTGGGTGCGGGAAAGCAATTTGCTTGATAAAACTCTCTGTTTCACGAGAAGCAGTACCGTTGCCTATGCTAATGGCCTCTATACGATATTGCTCGACCATGGTACGGATTTTCTTGGAAGCCAAGGCCGTTTCGTGCTGTGGGGCATGCGGAAAAATCGTCTCGTTATGGAGTAAGTCTCCTTTCTCATCCAAACAAACCACCTTACATCCCGTACGGAATCCTGGGTCAATGGCCAATATACGTTTTTCTCCTAAGGGCGAAGCCAACAAAAGTTGAGAAAGATTTTCAGAAAATACCGAAATAGCCTTGGTATCCGCCTTATCCTTGGCTTCCTGTAAAGTTTCGTTAGAGATAGATGGCTCTAAAAGACGTTTGTAACTATCTTTGACTGTTTTCTTAAGAAAATCGGCTACCTCTCCACTACCTTTGATCACCGTTTCCTCAATAAAAGGAATTGTATCCTCTGGCTCTACCTCCACTTTCATTTTGATAAAGCCCTCTTTTTCAGCACGAAGGACGGCTAAAACACGATGGGAGGGCGCCTTGGCAAGTGGTTCGCTCCAATCAAAATACTGGGCATACTTCTGAGCCTCCTCTTCGTTTTCTTTTCCTTTGGCTACCTCAGCACAGAGTTGTGCTTTTCGCTGGAAGACCCTTCGCAGCGTACGGCGTACATACATATTCTCATTGATCCATTCGGCTATAATATCCGATGCCCCTTGTAGCGCCTCTTGAGCTGAAGTCACCTTGTCAGAAAGATAACGAGCGGCAAGTTGTTCCAAATCAGCCACTCGCTGACTCATGAGCTGCTTAGCCAAAGGTTCTAAGCCATTTTCTTTGGCTACATCGGCTTTGGTTTTACGTTTCTTCTTATAAGGCAAGTATAAGTCCTCCAGCTCATTGAGTTCAAAGGAACTATCAATACGACTACGCAATTCGTCAGTGAGCTTGCCTTGTTCCTCTATACTGGTAAGAATGGACTCCTTACGCTTACAGATATTTTCGTATTCGGTTTGTGCCTTAGCAATTTTCTCAATAGCCACCTCATCCAAATTGCCTGTTCTATCCTTGCGATAGCGTGCAATGAAGGGGATCGTACAGCCTTCTGAGAGTAGAGAAAGTGTATTGTCAATGGCTTTTTCAGTTAGTTGTGTTTGATTCTTAATGAATTGGATATTTGTCATGCTTAGAAAAATAAGGCACAAAGATAGGAAATAAAGTGAAGAGTGAAAAATGAAAAGTAAAAAGATTTCCACCAAAAAAGGCTGTCTTTTGGGGACAGCCTTTTTTGTATATTTTGTTCTTTTATTCGAAGTGAGTAATTCCGTACTTCTGTGCTTCTGCCTTTACCTTGGGAGCGAGTTGCTTAAGGTTAGCGATACGAGAAGCGTTAGAAGGGTGCGTACTAAGGAGCGAATTGGAGTTTCCTCCGCCAGAGGCAGCACTCATACGTTCCCAGAGCTTATAGCCCTCTTCAGGGTCATAACCTGCCAAGGCCATAATCTGAAGTCCTATAGAATCAGCTTCTGTCTCGTGACTTCTACTGAAGGGGAGCATGACACCCACTTGAGTACCTAAGCCATAAGCCATATTGAACTCATTGAGATATTTGCTATTGCTGAGCAATACATTTCCCGCTAAGGCACCTATCTGTTGAATAGTTGAGGCACTCATACGTTGTGCACCATGGTCGGCCAAGGCGTGCGCTACCTCATGCCCCATGATTACCGCTATACCACGTTCGTTCTTAGCTATAGGAAGTATGCCTGTATAGAATACAATCTTACCTCCTGGCATACACCAAGCATTGAGTTCCTTGCTCTCTACTAAGTTGTATTCCCAACGATAATCCTTTAGATAGTCCTTATATCCATTTCTCTCCAACCAAAGTTGGGAAGCCTTGGCTATACGTTCCCCTACACGCTTAATCATCTGAGCCTCTGGAGTCCCTTTGATTACTTTGTTAGAAGAGAGAAACTGATTATACTCGCTAAATGACGTAGGAAAGAGCGAACTATTGGACATAAAGTTCAGTGTACTCTTTCCCGTAAAGGGATTGGTCTTACAAGCAGCTAGTGCTAATAACAACCCTATACATAGTATCTTTTTCATTTTTCATCTTTTTAATAATGGGGCAAAGATACAGCTTTTTTTTCACATTAGCTACTTTAGATGCACAAAAAAATAGCCTACCCCTTTTGGAGGGATAGGCTATTGGTGCTTTACCACTTAATATTTTGCTACTTTACCACTTAATATTCTTGAGCAAATCGATTTGAGCCTTGATAGATTCAGAGTCAGGATTTTTCTTGAGCAAATCCTCCTTGATCTTCAAACCATCTTCAGCTACTTTGCGTAAGAGTTTCTTTTCATCTTCACTGAACCAGCCAAATACATTGCCAAGTGTTTTGGTTACTTTCTTAGTCAATTCTGTATTGTCAGTACTCATAAGCCAGGTAAATCCTTCCTTGATAGGTGCTTCATACTGTTCTGGATAGAGTGGGTAGTAGATTACCTTGTCAAGCAATACAGGCAAATATTTTTCATCTTTACTCTTTAGGATATAAGGATAGAAAGTCATGAATTGTTCAAAGTTGAGACTCTTTAGATCGATCATATCAACATACTGACCTGCTAGAGAAGGATCTAAAGCCACTAAACCAGAGGCTGCTGCCACTTTAATCGCACGAGAAGGAATCTTTACAGCGTTTTCAAACAAAGGTTTGTATCTGCTATCTCTTAGATAAGAAAGTTGTGTAATAGCAGCTGCTTTCACCAAGTTTTCAGGATCATTCTTAGCTAAATTCTCTACTATAGGCGCCCATTGGTCTGAATTACTTTGTCTTAGTCCTTGGATAGCTTTGATACGCAAGCGGAAGAAAGGATCCTTAAGGGCACTAATAAGTATTTCGTTATTGCTTGTAGTTACGGCATATTCCACAGCTTGGTTACGGCTTTTGTAATCTTTAGCATTGTTGTATTGGAATAAATATTGTGCAGGGGTCTTATAAGCAGCCTCGTCTCCTACGATAAGTCCACGAGGATCCACATTGATAAGGCTATAGTTGGCTGACACCCTGAATCGGAACTCATTCTTAGGCTGTGCATTTACCCACACCACTTTACGCTCGTACTTGCCGCCATCATATATATCCACTTCCAAAGGAAATTGGAATGGCAATTTCTCATCTTGAGCAATTTCAAGTACGGCTTCACCCTTGGCACTGTCGTAGGTAACTTTAGGAGTCATCACCACATTACCATAGTTGAAGTACCACTGATTGAAGAACCAGTTGAGGTCACGGCCACTTACAGCTTCAAAAGCCAAACGCAACTGATGCGCTTCGCCTGTTCCGAATTGGTTATCCTTAAGGTACTTAGACATTCCTTCAAAGAAAGCCTTGTCTCCTAAGTAATTACGTAACATATGAAGAATACCTCCCCCTTTGTTATAGGATACAGCATCAAACATATCGTCAGCTTTTTCGTAGTTGAAACGCACTAAATATTTGTCGAAAGAGCCACTATTTTTGTAACCAACGATGTCTCTGCCAAGGTGATAATCAGCGTAGTCCTTTCCATACTTGTGTTCAAACCAAAGGTATTCGGAATAGTTGGCAAAAGACTCATTTACGGTAAGGTTAGCCCAACTCTCAGCAGTCACTAAGTCCCCAAACCAGTGGTGAAATAGCTCATGAGCTACGACAGACTCCCAGCGGTTTTCATCGTTAAGTGATTCGGCTGTCTGTTGTGACATAGAGCTGTGAAGGGTTGCAGTGGTATTTTCCATAGCTCCACTTACATATTCCTGAGCGGTAATCTGGTCGTAGGTAGGCCAAGGATAGTCATAGTTCAGGAGTTTGGAGAAGAACTCCATCATCTCACCTGTTTTTCCGAAGATTCTCTTGGCTACATCAGCATATTCATGCTCTACATAGTAGGTCAAAGGCACTTTTCCTCTCCAAGGTTTGTCCTTGATCTGAGCATATTCGCCTGCACCGAGGAAGAATAAGTAAGGTGCATGCTTTTGGGTGAATACCCAGTGGTCGGTACGTTGTCCTTTTCCGTCCTTTTTAGCAGAAGCGAGTACCCCATTGGAAAGTGTAATGAAGCGTTCAGGTACGGTAATGTAGATTTCTTGAGAGGATTTTTGATTGGTTTCGTCAATGGTTGGAAACCAAGTGGAGTTAGACTTTGTTTCCCCTTGTGTCCAGATTTCAATAGGTATGTTTTTGTCTTCCTTGGTAGGGTTGATAAAGAAGAGTCCTTTGGCATCATTGATTGCTATGCCTCCTTCTTTTCCTACTTTTTCGGGTTGGGAAGTATATTTGATATAAACGGTATATTTTTCTCCTCGCTGGTAAGTCTTATCCAACTGGATGGTGAGCTTATCATTGGCGTATTTGTAAGGAAGGGCACGGCCAATGTTTCCTTTCTTATCGCAGAGGTTCACACTATGGATAAGCATTGTTTGGGCATCCAAGACCAAAGAGTCGGTTGGATAGAAATAAGGTGAGGCTGTGAGCCATTCCTCCCCATAGAGTTCTTTTTTTTCCAAGCTGAAAGAGACACGCAACTTAGTGTGATCCAGTGCGTTGTACTTGGTAGCTTCAGCATGATAGGGTCTTTCTCTTCCCGAAGTCTCGGTCTGTGCAGTGGCCACTCCCACAGAGGTAGCCAACATAGCTAGTAATAGATATTTTCGTATCATATATCAAAAATAAATTAAATATATTTCTCTCACTTTGCCCTGCTATCTTCTTGGGTGGTAAGTGTTTATCACCTGTGATAGATAAGCGTGCTCCACATGTGTATATATCTCGGTGGTGGTAATACTCTCATGTCCCAGCATAAGCTGAATGGCTCTGAGATTCGCCCCATTCTCCAAGAGATGAGTAGCGAAAGAGTGCCTAAAGGTATGCGGGCTAATCTGCTTGGTAAGACCAATGTTAGCAGCGGCTTGTCTTATAAGAGTAAATATCATCGCTCGGGTGAGCTGTTTGCCACGACGGTTTAGGAAGACTATATCAGAAAACTCCTTCACCTGAGGCACCTTCTTGCGCTGATAAAGTAAATAGTTATTAATCTCCTTCTGGGTATGGCTACCTATAGGAACCAACCGCTGCTTATTGCCTTTGCCTAAGACCCGAATAAAACCTTCGTCAAAGAACAAATCCGACAAGCGCAAACTCACCAGCTCTGACACCCGTAATCCACAACCATAGAGCGTCTCTATAATTGCCCTATTGCGATGCCCCTCATCGCTAGAGAGGTCAATACCCGCAATAAGCGCATCAATCTCCTCCACTGAAAGCGTATCGGGTAGCTTCATACCAAACTTAGGCGTATCTATATACTCCATAGGATAATCCTCACGATAGTTTTCAAGCATAAGATACTTAAAAAAACTCTTCAGAGAGGATATGAGTCTTGATTGTGAACGCGCCTTGAGCTCTTTGCTCTCTTGATACACGAAATTGCGAAGTGTCTCCGCGGTGATAGTCGCGGGCGTATCCGATAACTCATGTACCGAAAGAAAGCGTATGAGCTTCTCTATATCAAGCATATAAGAAACGACAGAGTTCGGGGACATCCCGCGCTCTATCTTCAAATAATACTCAAAATCTTTTAAAACTTGTTCCCACATATCATAAAGCAAAAATACGAATTATTAATCAAAAAGACTAATAATTCGTAATATTTTTTTCTTGAAAAAATGAAGAATAAAAAGCGTTTTTCACTCTCCACTATTCACTTTTCACTTAATTAGGACTCGCAAGAGCTACAATTAACAAAATTCATAATCATCTCCTTAGCTACTGACTGGCTACGCTGGTAGTAAAGACTCTTAACTCCCAATTTCCATGCCTCTATAAGCACCTTATTCACATCTCTGACGGGCATAGTAGGAGGAATATTGAGGTTTAGGCTCTGAGACTGATCAATATATTGTTGGCGTTGTGCCGCTTGAGAGATAATTTCCATAGGAGAAATCTCCTTGAAGGTTTTGAATACATTCTTCTCCTCTTGGGTAAGCTCCTGCAAGTGCTGTACAGAACCATCGGAGAGGCGAATACTACGCCAAATATCTTCGTTATTGATTCCTTTTTCATCCAACAGCTGCGCCAAGTATTTGTTCTTACGCATGAAATTTCCTTTGGAGAGACCCACTTTGTAATAATTACTAGAGAAAGGCTCAATTCCTGGAGATACTTGTCCTAAGATAGCCGAACTTGAAGTCGTTGGAGCAATAGCCATAGTGGTTGCATTGCGCCTGCCGTAGCCCTTGAGCAATTCTGGCTCACCATAGATATGAGCTAGCTCCTGAGTGGCTTTTTCGGCTTCACTCTGAATGTGTTGGAAAGCTCTAGCATTGAACTGAGTAGCCTCAAAACTCTCAAAAGGTATCATATTCTTCTGCAAATAAGAATGATAGCCCAATACTCCTAAGCCCACTGCTCTATGACGTATTGCAAAATTACGTGCTGATTGTAGGTAATAGTTGTCCTTGGTCTTCTCAATAAACTCAGAGAGCACCGCATCGAGAAAGAAGACAGCCAATTTCACTGCCTTAGTATCCTTCCATTCGTCAAAAAGCTCCAAATTCATGGAAGAGAGACAACAAATAAAAGATTCTTCCGTGCTAGAAGGAAGCATAATTTCACTACAGAGATTACTGGAATGAATGAACATATTATGATCCTTATACACCTGTGGACGCTTACGGTTCACGTTATCGGTAAAGAAGATATAAGGCAAGCCCTTCTGCTGGCGGGACTCCAATACCCTTGCCCATAGCTTACGCTTATCAGGGTCTCCCTCTATCATCTCCTGCATCCAATAATCGGGCACACATACCCCAAAGAACAAGTTCTGAATATGATAGCCTGTGTCCTTGATCAGTAGGAACTCCTCTGCATCGGGGTGATCAATATCCAAATAAGCAGCGAAAGCTCCACGGCGTACCCCCCCTTGGGAGACTACATCCATAGCCGAGTCAAAGAGCTTCATAAAGCTCACTGCACCGCTGGATTTTCCATTATCAGTAACAGCAGATCCCCTATGGCGCAATTCTCCGAAATAGCCAGAGGTACCTCCCCCTATTTTCGTCTGCATAATCACCTCGCCTAACTTATGAGTGATTCCCTCTATGCTATCGGGAATATGTACGTTAAAGCAGGAGATTGGCAAGCCTCTTTCTGTTCCCATATTTGCCCATATAGGAGAGGAGAAACTGATCCACCCTTTGGTAATCATTTCTTTAAAAGCAGGTTGCAATTCAGGCTTATATAATCGCTTAGCGGCAGCCCCTGTGATGCGGTCTATGGCACCTTCTACACTTTCTCCTTTAAGCAAATAACCACGATTGAGGATTTGCTCTGATTCGTCATTAAGCCACCATATTTGATTTTCTTGGTTCATTATTTTGTATCCTTTCTTTAGTTTATAAAAATTAGCGGGGGCAAAGTTATAAAATAAACTCCAAAGCACAAAAAAGATTTAACACTGTCTTTTTATCCTCTTGGAGCAATCACATGTATATCTGATTTATAGAAAAAGACGCTATACAGAGATTAACAATAGTTTAAGGGAAGAACTTTTTAGAGGCTTCCCATAGCTCATTCATCTGCCCAATAGAGAGCTCTGTAATATCTTTTCCTTGTTCTTGAGCCTTTGTTTCTAAGAACTTAAAACGCTGTAAGAACTTCTCATTGGTCAGGGACAAGGCATTCTCTGGGTTTATTCCCAAAAAGCGCGCATAATTGACCAAACTAAAGAAGACATCGCCCATTTCCTTTTCTGCCATAGCATGGTTATTACGTGCCACTTCACGCTGAAGCTCCGCTACTTCTTCCTCGAACTTGTGCCAGACCTCTTCCTTATGGCTCCAATCAAACCCCACTCCTGCGGCCTTTTCCTGTATGCGATAAGCCTTTACAAGAGAGGGTAGGCTTTTGGGAACTCCTGCATGTACCCCCTTACTTCCTTTTTGTAATTTTATCTTTTCCCAGTTTTGCTTGACTTGCTCTTCGTTCTCCACAGAGATATTTCCGTAGATATGTGGATGCCTTTCTATAAGTTTTTCACAGATTGCATTGATGACATCTTCTATATCAAAAGATTGTGTTTCACTTGCTATTTTGGCATAGAAAACGATATGTAAGAGAATATCCCCCAATTCCTTTTTGATCTCTTGAGTATCTTGCTCTAAAATTGCATCGGTGAGTTCGTATAGTTCCTCTATAGTGAGCGGGCGAAGAGTTTGCATAGTTTGTTTTCTATCCCAAGGGCACTTCTCCCTAAGGTCATCCATAATGTCCAACAAACGACCAAAAGCCTCCAATTGTTTTTGTCTTTTTTCTTTCATTAGTATTCCAAATTTATAGACACAAAAAAAGGCTATCCTTCAAGTGAAAGAATAACCCTTTTTTAGCATATGTCAAATTAAAGTAAATTATTATGGATAATAAGTAATCTCTCTTTCTAAGAAACTCTTAGGAAACTGGTTGATAGATTCTATACGTTCTATCCAATTCCCATTGTTATCAAACTTATAAGTATAAGATCTCTCTTCTAAGAAAGTACCCTTACCATCATAATATTTGATCTCTTTTTCATTACCTTTCTCATCATAAGTGATTACGCTACGTCTTGAAAGGGAATTGTTACTATTGTAGATTTCTATTTCAGAGATTCTTCCGTTCTTATCATACTTATAAGAGGTACAGTTGTCTACTTGTGTTTCAGAAGCTGTATATTGGCACATTTTAGCCACTTTCCCCATCTTATCATACTCATAGGTATATTTAGAACCGAAAGATTTATCTTTCTTAATCCAAACTTCCTCAATCATACGACCTTTGTCATCATTCTTATAGAGGTAGGAATCATTTAGTTCTCCTGTAGGACTATAACTATTGTAAGCTTTCTTGGCTCCCTTGTTATCATATACATAGAGGAACTTCATTTGTAGCTTCCCATAAGCGTTATAGAGGTCACGAGAAAGACGTTTGCCCTTGTCATCATATTTGTAGATTACTTTTTGGGAGAGATTTCCTACTTTGTTATAAGTATTATTCTCCGCCTTGTAACCATGTTCGTCGAAAACGATGACTACATCGCCTCTCCAAAACTCTTGTTTATCCCCTTTGGTAATCTTTCCAAAATAATCTACCAACTTATAAGGCGTTATTTTAAAAGTTTTTACCTTTCCAAAAAGGTTCATATCTTTCAGGTTATTCTTGCTCTCACGCATATTGTTATCTGTCTGAGCAAATGCTTGCACTCCAGTTACCAACAATAGTAATAGAAAAATTTTTTTTCTCATTTTGCTTATAGTATTTGTAGTTTTTACACGGTTGCAAAAATACATATTTTTTTCTATTTTAAAAGAAAAATCTCAAAAAAGTTATTAACACTCTCAATATTTTTTACATTTTTATATTTAAGTGATTATAACTTAATTAGTTATAAGCTATTCTTAATAGCTTTTCTTTATAAAAAATATGTCTTAGAACTGTTTATTTCTGAGGGTTATCTTGTTGTCCTTGTTGCTGCTGTTGTTGTCCTTGTACAGGATTGGTTCCTACAGGCTGTTGTATAGGCGCTGGAGTCTTTACTCCATCAAAGATACTCCCCCCTTGAGCTTGACCACGATTGTTGCTAAGGATAAGGTTACTGATTAGGGAAAGTACAATAAGTGCTACTCCCAATGTCCAAGTACTTGTGTTAAGGAAATCACCAGTTTTTTTCACCCCTCCTACCACTTGTGCATTTCCTCCGAAAGCAGAAGAAAGTCCGCCACTTTTTGGTTGTTGTACCATGATCACTAAGACCAATAAAAAGGATACTAATAAGATAATTCCTAAAACAATGTTGAATGCTAACATAATATAATTTATTTATTTTGTTGTAATTTTCTAATCATCGCGATTTGCTCAGCGAAATAAGCGCTTTTGGCTGGATTCTTGAGCATCAATATCTGGTAAGCCTGAATGGCTTCTGCATATTTTCCTTGTTCGAGATACACCTTTGCCAAGGTCTCTGTCATGAACTGTCTTCCTATATCCTTCTTCTCTACAATCTCTATATTGCTTGGGGTGTCATCATCTTTATTCACCTCAATCTTAGGATTGGCTTGTAGGAACTTATCAATAAGGTCAAACTTTTTAGCCCTCTGATCGCCTTCCTCAAAAATATTCTTATCCACAAAAGGCAACTCAACGGTAGGTGCGGCCTGAGTTGTTCGCCTATCAATAGGTTTGTAGCGTGTAACCTGTAGCCAAGTGGCAAAGGACTGCTTGTCCGTAGGCTTAAAATCAATAGGCTTGCCCATATGTAGTGCCTCCTTCGGCTCTTGTGGGGAAGAGGGCGCTTGTTCTTGCTCAGGGGTTGGTGTTACAGGATAGAACTCCTTTTTCTCAAAGACATCTCCTGTAACATAGGTGGTAAATTCTGAAGGAATTGCCTCATCAGCATAAGCCTTGGGCATTTCTTCCTTCTTAAGTACACTCTTCTTATCCTTAAAGGCAGTAGAGGTGATAAAGTCAAACAACAAGGTTCGGTTGCCTATATGAGCGGCCGTGATCTTCAATTCCTTGTTATAACGATAACTCTCCTGGGCATACAATATCTTCAGATAAATAGCCTTTACTACCTGAAAGTAAGGATATTCGTGTATAATATTCTCTAATTCATATACTTGCGAAAGCGTGATATGATTAGGTTGTTTCAAAATAAGAGATAAATCAGTCGCTGTCATTACCAATTAGCTAAGGAAGCGTTGAAAATATCCTGTCCTATGCGTTCGAATATAGCTTCAAAGGCACTACTCTTAACCGAGCTTAGCTGTGCGTTGGCTGGAAAATCATAATAATGAGAGAACTGCCTTTCAAAATCCTTTTCCGAGTCCTTGGTATTGGTAAAGCGTACATTAATGGTTACCGAAAGGCGGTTCTGTGCAGCTTGTTGCTGTGCATTGGCCGCCATAGGGGCAATAGTAAAACTGGTAATTTCCCCCTCATATACTAAGTCACCATTGGTAGTGGTCAGGGAAAGATTCGTCTGGTTATTGATCAAATCCTGCAAATAGAATGTAAAGTCCCTATCCATACCAGGCTCAATAAGGGGTGCCCTGTTTTGGAAAAAATTTACCTGAAAGGTCTTTGCATCTCCCGTACTTCCTCCTGTAAAGTTGTAAATTCCACAAGAGGAGAAGCAGCAGCAAACACAGAGAAATATGACTATCCTTTTCAACAAAAAATTTTTGGCAAAAGTACAACTATATTTTAAATAAAAAAAATTTTTTTCATATCTTTGCCGAAAAAATTTACCCTTTATGTCTCCTATCGAAAAAAATGTCTCTTCCCCAGATGCTACAATGGAACTTACCCCTGAACTTAAACGATTGGAAAAGGCTAACAATTCCTTGAAAATAGTCAAAGAAATGAGCCTTTTGGGCGTTAGCTCTGGGGTGAAATCTGTAAGGAATATATTGCTACTTGTCATTGTAAATTTTGTCTTCCTTTTGGGAGGTATCTACCTACTTTTCAGTGGTAGCTTCGCTTATAAAAAACTATTTTTCCTACTACTTATCATAGCAATAGGTGTACTTTTTGTGTTTATTGCTATCAAAAAAGTATTCGATTTGCTCAAGTTAGAATACTCATTTTATCTCTTCAATCAGTTTAAGTCCTATATTCATAAGATTTTTGAAGCTATTTTCAAAAAAACGACAGATACAGCTGAAAAAGTAGTTAGCAAGAAGCAGCTCAATGAAATTTTCCATCGTTTTATCCCCAAAATTCCTAAGGCTTTCCAAAAACCATTACTTTTTGTTCTCTCCTTTACCCCTATGGTAGGTTTTGTCGCCGATATATATGCCACTGATAATCTCAGTTCACATGAGAAGCAAAGTGATGCCCTCTATGAAAAAGTAAAACTCTATTTAGAGAATAGTGTAAAGGAAGAGCGCAGCGGTTATTGGCTTATTTGGGCACTACTTATAAATGGCCTTTTACAAGGAATTTTACTCTATTGGTTACGCTAAAAACAACTAACATGACAGAGAAAAAACTCCCCTCCCTACTGGGAGGGGCTATGATTATTGCAGGTACTGCTATTGGAGCAGGGATGCTAGCCAACCCTACCTCTACGGCAGGTATATGGTTTGTAGGTTCGGTAGGAGTACTTCTCTATACCTGGTTCTGTATGACTACCTCTGGGCTTATGCTCTTGGAGGCCAATCTACACTACCCCACAGGTGCTAGTTTTGACACCATCGTCACCGACCTACTCGGCAAGCGGTGGAACATAGTCAATGGGCTTTCGGTTGCCTTCGTACTCTATATACTTACCTATGCCTATATCACCTCTGGGGGAAGTATCACAGAGAATGCTATCAATAGCTTAGGGTGGATAAGTATCTCCAGAGGGGCAGGTTCCTTGCTCTTCTGCTTGGTACTCGCCTTTTTTGTATGGTTCTCTACCAAGGCTGTGGATCGCCTTAGTACAATCCTTATAGGAGGTATGATTATCGCTTTTTTTCTCTCCACTACAGGACTACTCACCTCCATTAGCAGTGCGACCCTATTGGATAGTCAAGATACCAATGCTCCTGCACACCTCCCCTACTTGCTGACAGCACTCCCTGTGTGCCTAGTCTCTTTTGGCTTTCATGGTAATGTCCCCAGCTTGGTCAAATACTATAATCGCGATGGCCGACGAGTAATGCAATCCATCTTTATAGGCACTTTTTTAGCCCTTTTCATCTATATCCTATGGCAAATGGCCGTACAGGGCAACCTCCCCCGCCGAGAGTTTGCTCCAGTTATCGCTAAAGGAGGTGATGTAGCCGCTCTCTTAGAAGCCCTAAGTAAGTACATTAGTACCCAATATATAGAAAGTGCGTTAAGTTTTTTTGCCTATATGGCTATTGCCAGCTCTTTCTTAGGAGTAACCTTGGGACTTTTTGATTATATTGCCGATCTTTTCAAACTTTCGGATACCCCATGGGGACGCACAAAGACCGCTTTGCTAACCTTTTCTCCTCCCCTATTGCTAAGTATTCCCTTTCCTTATGGTTTTGTAACTGCTATTGGCTATGCTGGCTTAGCCGCCACTCTTTGGGCAGCCATTGTCCCCGCCCTACTTGTGCGTGCCAGCCGAAAGAAATTTCCTCATGCTACTTATAAAGTGTACGGAGGTAAGGGAATGATTTATTTTATTATACTTTTTGGTCTGCTTAATATTTTCACCCAACTAGGAATGCAATTAGGATGGATTCCTAGTTTCAATGGTTAGTGATTAGTTTTTAGCCTTTTAACCCTTAATTGAAAATGAATAAACAAAAACTTCCTTCCCTTTTGGGAGGGGCTATGATCATCGCAGGTACCGCTATTGGAGCGGGAATGCTGGCCAACCCAACCTCTATGTCAAATATCTGGTTTGTAGGTTCGGTGGTCATGTTACTCTTTACCTGGTTCTATACTGTGGTGGCAGGACTTATGCTCTTGGAGGCTAACCTCCACTTTCCTGAAGGAGCCAACCTTAACACCATGGTTACCCAGCTCTTAGGTAGAGGCTGGAATATAGCCAATGGGCTTGCGGTAACCTTTACCTTATACATACTCACCTATGCCTATATCACTTCAGGTGGAGGAATTACTGAAAACCTTTTACAGCGCCTTACCCCTGAGTTAGGGCTAGGACATAGCGAAGGTTCTATACTCTTTTGCTTTGCTTTAGCTCTCTTTGTCAGTATTTCCACTAAGGCTGTCAGCCGATTGAGTACCATACTGATAGGAGGCATGATCATTGCCTTTTTCCTCTCTACCACGGGACTACTGAGTTCTGTCAAAGCCTCAGTACTGTTAGACACCACAGCACAGCAAGATCCTTCCTTCATGCTTTACCTACTTTCAGCACTGCCTATGTGCTTGGTTTCTTTCGGTTACCACGTATGCTTGCCCAGCTTGGTCAGTTACTATCACAAGGATAGTAGGCTCGTTATCAAGTCCATACTCATAGGGACAGGTATTGCTTTTTTGATCTATGTTCTATGGCAAATGGCCGTACAAGGCAATTTGCCTCGCGAAGCCTTTGCCCCTGTAATTGCTAAGGGAGGCGATGTTGCCTCCCTCTTGAGTGCACTAAGCGCCTATATCCCAACCCAGACCATCAGTGTAGTGCTTGACTTTTTCGCCTATATGGCTATTGCTAGCTCCTTCTTAGGGGTTACCTTAGGTCTTTTTGATTATATAGCCGATTTGTTCCACTTTGACAACAGCTTATGGGGAAGAGCCAAAACCACTCTGATCACCTTTGTCCCTCCGCTGGTGATGAGCCTACTTTATCCTTATGGTTTTGTAAAGGCAATTGCCTATGCAGGGGTAGCAGTGAGTTTCTCTTCTATTATGATTTCCGCTCTTATGGTACGCTCCAGTAGAAAGAAATTCCCTGAGGCTACCACGTACCGCACCTTTGGAGGGAATGCTCTGATCTACTTTATGATTATTATAGGCATAGTGAACATAGTGGTACAATTGATTAGTGGTTAGTTACTGACAACTGAATTTAAGATTTCTAAAAAATGAACAAACAAAAAACACCTTCCCTCTTGGGAGGCTCCATGATTATAGCGGGTACTGCCATAGGAGCAGGAATGCTCGCCAATCCTACCGCTATGTCGGGGATATGGTTCACGGGTTCAGTACTCCTATTTCTCTTTATTTGGGGAGTAACTACCCTATCGGCCTTGATGCTCTTAGAGGCCAATCTACACTTTGAGAAAGGCGCCAATTTTGATACCATCACTACCCAACTATTGGGGAGAGGTTGGAATATCCTCAATGGTATCTCTGTGGCTTTCACCCTATACATACTCACCTATGCCTATATCACTTCGGGAGGAAGTATCACCGAGAGTCTGTTCCAACGGTTTGCCCCTGAAATACCTATCAACCACACCTCTGCTGCCTTGCTTTTCTGCTTAGCCTTAGCGCTCTTTGTGAGTATCTCTACCAAAGCAGTGGATCGAATGAGTACCATACTCATCGGAGGAATGGTCATTGCCTTTTTCCTCTCCACTACAGGACTGCTTACCTCCGCCAAGAGCGATATCTTACTCAATGAGGTAGCACAAGGAGAAACTTCGTATCTCCCCTACCTGCTTTCAGCCATTCCTACCTGTTTGGTTTCTTTCGGATATCATATCTGTGTACCCACTTTAGTGAATTACTATAACAAAAACGGCAAAAAGGTTACCTATGCTGTGCTTATAGGTTCACTTTTGGCACTACTAATCTATATTTCTTGGCAAATGGCCGTACAAGGAAACCTACCAAGAGCAGAATTTGCCCCTATCATAGCCAAAGGCGGTGATGTAGCTACCCTTTTGGGAGCACTAAACCGCTATATTCCTATTCAATCTATAGGAGTGCTGCTTGATTTCTTTGCTTATATGGCTATTGCCAGCTCTTTCTTAGGAGTAACCTTAGGACTCTTTGACTACATAGCCGATTTGTTCAAATTAGGTAACGACCTATGGGGAAGAGTAAAGACAGCCTTGATAACCTTCGTCCCTCCGCTACTAATGAGCCTAGTTTATCCTTATGGATTTGTAACTGCTATTGGTTATGCAGGACTTGCGGTAAGTATTTGGATGGTTATCATTCCTGCTCTTTTGGTACGTGCCAGTAGGAAAAAATACCCCAAGAGTATTTATAAAGTCTTTGGAGGAAACAAACTGATTTACTTGGTTGTAGCCTTTGGACTGCTCAATATTTTTTGTTATATAGCAGGACAAATGGGTTGGATCCCTATCTTTAAAGGAGAAAATAATAAGCAACTTTTATCACTCAGCATCATGGAAGAAGATTATTCTATATATGCCTATTCGGGCTTGATCTTTACCTTTTTTGCAAGCTTTTTCCTAACCCACCTATTTATCAAGAAACACCGATTCATTTGGTTTTCTGTACTCAATTGGGTTTTATGTATTATATTTTCTCATATTGCTTGGGATGATTTCTATTGGGAGGTATGTCTTGAAAATCCATGGGATTATAGTAGTCGGTTTTATTACTTTGTAGAAGGGTTTTATTTCATGCTTATGTTCCCTCTACAGCACATCTTATTACTTATTGCTGTATTTATGATTATCAGAAAGTTAGTTTTAAAAGTTTTAAACTATGTTAGAAAAAGCCATACAAATAGCCCTTGAAGCACATAAAGGACAAACCGATAAAGCAGGAGCACCCTATCTATTGCACCTTATCCGTGTAATGAATGCAGGCCAAACTGAAGACGAAAAAATTTGCGGTATCTTACACGATTTAGTAGAAGATACACCTTGGACTTTTGAAGACCTTAGAAGAGAGGGGTTTTCAGAAGAAGTGATCAGAGCTTTAGTGTGTGTAACCAAACAACCCGATGAGCCATACCAACATTTCATAGCACGTATCAAGAAAAACCCCTTAGCGACTAAAGTCAAAATCAATGACTTAAAAGATAATATGGATATTACAAGGCTGACCTTTATCACAGATGAAGATACACAACGATTGAATAAATATCTAAGGGCTTATCATTATCTTTTGGACAATAAAAAACTACCTTGAATATTTTAACTTTCAAGGTAGTTAGTGAGCTTCGGGATACTATACCGCCATTACGCTCTGGTGGGCAATGCCCTATAAAAATAATACTTTTAAAGGTGAAAGCTCGGCTTAACAACTATCACATGCGTATAGTATCGCATTCCCGCTCTCTGGTGGGCGCTGCCCAAAAACTTTAAAACCATTATCTATGCAACAAAAGTACAACTTTATTTCTAAACAGCAAAGATTTTAACATCTCCATTAAGAGACTTTAAATGGAAAAATCAACTTATTAGATAAATAGGAGCTTCAGTCCTTAGTATTAATTTTGTCTCTTACCCTAATTAACATCTAAAAACACTAAGGGGCAATCATCATAAAATGACTGCCCCCAAGGTATCGCAAATCCGCAGAATTGCAATGCAAAGGTACGAGATATTTTCTAAATACCTATAGAAAACAAAAAATTAACATTAAAGGCATACATGCCGTTTACCTTGCCATTTTGGTGAAATTACAAACGAAATTTTAGCCTTAGAACTGTTGTAACACATTGAGTGGAAGAGTGTTACACTTAGTGACCGCGAGAGGCTTCGAACCCCTAACCCTCAGAGCCGAAATCTGATATTCTATCCAGTTGAACTACGCGGCCTTTGGTAAAACAATAAATATCTATGATAATACTTTCTTTACTATAGCAGCTATGAGTTTGCCATCGGCCTTGCCTGCAAGCTCTTTGTTAGCCTCGCCCATGACTTTTCCCATATCCTTCATGCTAGTTGCTCCTACACGGGCTACAATTTCCCTGATAATAGCCTCTACTTTCTCCTCGGAGAGTTGTTCGGGAAGGAACTTAGCTATAATCTCAGCTTGCTGTAACTCTGGAGTAGCCAAATCCTCTCTGCCTTGTTTTTGATAGAGATCAGCACTCTCTTTACGCTGTTTTACAAGGCGTTGTAAGAGCTTTATTTCTTCTTCCTCTAAAAGAGTTTCTCCTGCCTTGGCCTCTGTTTTAGCCAATAATATAGCTGACTTTATGGCACGCAAGGATTCCAAAGCAATAGTATCTTTAGCTTTCATAGCCTCTTTGAGGGCTTCCATTATTTTTGCTTCTAAACTCATGGTAAAAAATCTTAACCAATAACTTGGTGTTATTGCAGGTGCAAAGTTACATCTTTTTTTCTAACTAAGAAAATATTTTTTATTTTTGTTTCCCATAAAAACAAATAGGTAATAGTTTTTCAGTTCTAATATTTTTTGTATCTTTGCCGCGCAACATCAAGCATAAAGTGCTGGAAGGTTGCCTTATTTTGATGTACTTAAAATGACCCAAAAGAAAACTGAAAATACTGATATTTCTATCCTGCAGAAACTCTTTGCCTATGCCAAACCCTACAAATGGACTTTCACATTGGTAGCCTTTTTGGCAATATTCATCTCAGTAGCCAGCTCCTTAAGAGCTTATATCTCTAAAGAAATCATCAATAACTACATAGTACCCAAGGACTATCAGGGCTTATTATATGCTAGTTTGCTACTAGTGGCTATATTACTGCTGGAAATTATCTCTCAAATTTCATTCGCTTATTATTCTGGTTGGATAGGACAAGCTGTCATTTATGATATTCGTAAGAAGCTATTCTCGCTTATGCTACGCTTCAATATGAAGTACCACAACCAATCATCTGTAGGAGTGCTCATCACCCGTGCGGTAAATGACTTAGAACGTATTGGGGAAATATTCAGTGCAGGCCTATTTGAAATCATCTCAGATATACTGAAGATGACCATTATCATGTCCCTGATGCTCCTGACTGACTGGAAGCTGTCGCTGCTCACCTTTCTTACCCTACCTATTATTATCTACGCAACTCACCTCTTTCAAAGAGCCAGTAAAGCCGCCTTTACCGATATTCGCAGGGAGGTCGCGAACCTAAACTCCTTCGTCCAAGAGCGTATCAGTGGGATTAAGGTCGTACAGCTCTTCAATCGAGAGAAAGAAGAGTACAAAGCCTTCCAAGAGATTAACGAAAAACACAAGAAAGCATGGCTAAGAAATATTCTGCAAAACTCCATTTACTTTCCTATAGCAGAAGTGCTTAGCTCCTTGGCTATTGCCTTGGTCATTTGGTATGGAGGTCTGCAAGTTACCCAGCATGAAATGGCTAGTTTAGGGGTCATCTTCATGTTTGTTCAATTGGTACAAGAACTCTATCGTCCACTTCGCCATATTGCTGACAAATTCACCGTATTACAAATGGGTATGGTCGCCTCTGGTCGTGTTTTTGATATCATGGAAGAAGAAAAAGAAAACCAAGAAGACTTCCAACTGGGACGTCACCAAGAAATCCAAGGAGACATTCGCTTTCAAAATGTTACTTTTGGTTACAAAAAGGATGAAGAAATCCTTCATGGCATCAGTTTTGAAGCTAAAAAAGGACAAACAATCGCCTTTGTTGGCGCCACAGGAGCAGGTAAATCAACTGTAATACAACTACTTACACGCTTTTACCACATCACCTCTGGAGAAATACTCATTGATGGAGTCAGCTGTTATGATTATAACTTAGAGAGCTATCGCCAACAAATAGGCGTTGTACTTCAAGACGTATTCCTTTTTGCCAACAGTATCTATTACAATATCACCTTGGGAGATGAACGCATTACTCTAGAACAAGTTAAAGAAGCCGCTAAGGAAATAGGTATCCATGACTTTATAGAGCAACTCCCCAATGGTTATTTCTTTGATGTAAAGGAGCGAGGGGCTGTCCTTTCAGCAGGCCAACGCCAACTGATCTCTTTCCTTCGTGCCTATGTACACAAACCCAAAATTCTTATCCTTGATGAGGCTACCGCTTCAGTAGACTCCCATTCAGAGAAGCTCTTACAGCAAGCTACCGAAAAAATCACCCAAGGGCGTACCTCCATTGTCATCGCTCATAGGCTCTCCACTATACGCAAGGCAGATAAGATCATCGTAATGAACAAAGGAAATATAGTAGAAGAAGGTACCCATGATGAGCTCTTAAAAATTGATAAGGGCTATTATAAGAACCTATATGACATGCAGTTTGCCTCTTAGAGGAGAGATCTCAAAATAAAGACTAAAAATAATTTGTAGAAAAAATATTTATTTTCTGGGGTACTATCATTTTTTTACGTAAATTTGCCCCCAACTAACAATCACCAATTAATAACAATTATGACAAACATTAAGAAAATAGCCGTTCTCACCTCAGGAGGTGATGCTCCAGGAATGAATGCCGCCATACGCTCTGTAGTACGTACTTGCGCTTACCATGATGTAGCTGTATTAGGTGTATACCGAGGCTACCAAGGCATGATAGAAAATGACTTTGCCCCTTTGGATGCCCGTAGTGTCCGTAACCTTGTCAATCGTGGAGGTACCTTCCTCAAGTCTGCTCGTTCTAAGGAATTTCGTACGCCTGAAGGACGCAAGAAAGCCTATGATAACCTTGTAGCTGCCGAAGCAGATGCATTGGTAGTTATCGGAGGAGACGGTTCTTTCACAGGTGCTTTGCTTTTCAACCAAGAATTTGGATTCCCTGTAATGGGTATCCCAGGTACTATAGACAATGATATATATGGTACTACCTATACCCTTGGGTATGATACAGCTCTCAATACAGTAGTAGAAGCCATTGACAAAATACGTGATACTGCTAGCTCCCACAACCGTATGTTTTTTATAGAAGTGATGGGGCGTGATGCTGGTTTTCTGGCTCTCAACTCAGGTATAGGAGGGGGCGCTGAAAAAATCCTTATCCCAGAACAACATAGTACCTTAGAAGACTTGGTAAATGAGATTGCCATCAACCACAACAAAGGGAAAATGTCCAATATCATAGTGGTAGCCGAAGGATATACGACAGGACAAAATGTATATGAACTCAAAAAATACGTAGAGGCACAAAATCCAGACTATGATATTCGTGTAACTGTATTGGGACACATACAGCGAGGCGGTGCTCCTACCTGCTTTGACCGTGTATTGGCCAGCCGTATGGGGGTGAAAGCTGTAGAATCCCTTCTCGAAGGCAAGTCCAACTATATGGTAGGAATCAACAACGACAAAATAGACCTCACCCCACTGGAAAAAGCCATCAAAGGCGGTGAAAGCAAGCTCGATCCAGACCTTATCCGTATTGCAAAGATTATGAGTGTGTAGTTTTAATCTCTATTAAGTCAACTTTGACATGATTATTCTATTTTTTGCTCATGGAGGAAAAGAGTTCCTTAATGAAGTAGTATTTGCTGTATTATCTTACTATCAACATCATAAATCTAATGAAAATAAGATAGTTGTCTATACTGATAATATAGAGTATTTCAAAACAATACTTCCTGAAGAAATAATCTATATTTCTGTTTCTTCAGAGCAAGTAAAACAATGGAAAGGAGCTATTAATTTCGTACATCGTATAAAGATTGAGGTATTAAAAGACGCTTTCTCTCGTTTTCCAGAGCAAGATATATTATACTTAGATAGTGATGTATATTTCAAAGAAAATATTTCTTTCTTACAAAAAAAGATAGAAAACAACATTCCTATTATGAGTTTAAAAGAAGGAAAAATCTTTAGAAGTAAGTTAAGACATTTTAAAAAGTTAGCCTTATATCTAAGAACCCATAAAAATACCATAGCTCTCAACCCTCCTGTTGTTATAAATACAGAACAATGTATGTATAATGCAGGTATTATTGGACTAAGATATAGCGATAATGATATTGTTAAGAAAGCTCTTTCTATTACTGATTTTTTACATCCCTTTGTCAATACTCATGTAACAGAACAATTTGCTTTCAGTGTACTTCTCTGTGAAAAAGGTATTATTTATGAAGCAGAGCAAAATATACATCATTATTGGTATTTCAAAGAGTTCAGAGAAATTATCAGTTCATTTTTAGAAACTAATCAAGGAAAATCATTTGAAGAATTAGTGTCTCTTTCTGCTATGCTTAATCCTGAATACATGGGAAGCGAAAAATGGGCTTATAAGAATAAAACTTTTTTTCAAAAGCTTTCACATAGATTAACCTTTGGCAGAAAATGGAAAATCAAAAAAATGTAATCAAGTTTAATTATTTTTTTGTAACTTTGCCCCAAATATTTTTACTTTACTTAAAATATGAAAATAGCAGTTATTGGAACCGGTTATGTTGGTTTAGTATCAGGTACTTGTTTTGCCGAAATGGGAAATAAAGTTACTTGTGTAGATGTGAATAAAGAAAAAATTGAAAACCTTAAAAAAGGGATTATTCCCATCTATGAGCCTGGTTTAGAGACCATGGTACTTAGTAATGTAGCTAATAAGAATTTGTTCTTTACTACAGAAATAAGTGAAGCCATCAAAGATGCTGAGATAGCCTTTATTGCAGTAGGTACTCCTATGGGAGATGATGGTTCTGCGGACTTGCAATATGTACTCTCCGTAGCAGAATCCATTGGAGAAACTATGCAGGGAAAACTCATCATTGTAGACAAATCTACTGTGCCTGTAGGTACTGCAGATAAGGTTCGTACTACTGTGCAAAAAGCCTTGGATAAGCGAGGCGTTTCCTATGAATTTCATGTAGTATCCAATCCTGAGTTTCTCAAAGAAGGAAAAGCCATTCAAGACTTTATGAAGCCTGATCGAGTAGTAGTGGGAGCTGATAATGACTATGCATTAAGCCAGATGAAGGCACTCTATGCCCCTTTCTTTATGCAGCATGATGGCTTTATTCCTATGGATATTCGTTCGGCTGAGATGACTAAATATGCAGCAAATTCCATGTTGGCTACTAAGATATCTTTCATGAATGAAATAGCCAATATCTGTGAGCGTGTAGGAGCTGATGTAAATAAAGTGCGTATAGGTATTGGTTCTGACAGTCGCATTGGTTATAGTTTCATCTACCCAGGTTGTGGGTATGGAGGTTCCTGCTTTCCTAAAGATGTCTTAGCTCTAAAGAAATTGGCAGAAGAAGTCAATTACAAAGCAGAACTTATAGAATCTGTAGATAATGTCAATAACCGTCAAAAATATGTCATTGCTCAAAAGGTAGTAAAAAAATATGGAGAAGATCTTACAGGAAAAACTTTTGCTGTATGGGGACTTTCCTTCAAACCTGAAACAGATGATATGCGAGAGGCTCCAGCCATCTATATCATTAAAGAATTAGTTAAACGAGGTGCTAAAATACAAGCCTATGATCCCAAAGCTGTGCATGAGGCTAAAGTATGCTACTTGAAGGGAATTGATGTAACCTATGTAGAAAGTAAATATGATGCACTAAAAGGGGCAGATGCTCTCCTGCTGCTTACTGAATGGAAAGAATTCCGTGTACCTGACTTTGAAGAAATTGGCAAACAATTAAAAGAAAAAGTAATTTTTGATGGACGTAATCAATACAATGCTTTTGATTTACCCAATAAAGGTTTTGAATACATACAAATAGGAGTTTAAGACAAGAGAAATGAAAATATTAGTAACTGGAGGAGCAGGCTTTGTAGGTTCCAACCTTTGTGAAGCCTTAGCCAAAGACCCTAAAAATCATGTTTACTCATTAGATAACTATTTCACAGGAAGCCGAGAGAATCATGTAGAAGGAGTTACCTATATAGAGGGAAGTACAGAACATATTTTTGAACTTATTGACTTTGTCCCTGACCTTGTATATCACTTAGGTGAATACTCACGAGTAGAACAAAGTTTTGAAGATATAGACAAGGTATTGTTATTCAATAAAATAGGAACTCTTAAAGTGTTGGAGTTCTGCCGAAAGCATAAGTGTAAATTGGTATATGCGGGCAGTAGTACTAAGTTTGGTGATGGAGGTATAGGTAAAGATCAAAGTCCTTATGCTTGGAGTAAATCATCCAACACAGAGTTAGTGAAAAATTATGGTAATTGGTATGGTTTAGAGTATGCTATTGTTTATTTTTACAATGTTTATGGTAAGCGTGAGATCCGTACTGGTAAGTATGCCACTCTTATAGCACTCTTTACTGAGAAAATGAAAAAAGGAGAACCTCTCACTGTAGTAAGCCCTGGCACACAACAACGCAACTTTACTCATATTGAGGATATAGTATCTGGATTACTTATCGTAGGAGAAAAAGGTAATGGTGATGGTTTTGGTATAGGAAGCCCCGAAACTTATACTGTCTTAGAGATAGCTAAATTATTTGGGGGAGAGATCCAAATGCTTCCTGAGCGTAAGGGAAATCGCATGACAGCTGAGGTAGTTACTCAAAAGACAGAAGCACTAGGTTGGAAAGCCAAAAGACATATTAAAGAGTTTATAGAAGAATTGAGAAATAATAATAACTGGTAATGAAAGAATATGATTATTTAGTTGTAGGAGCTGGGCTTTTTGGTTCTGTATTTGCTTGTGAAATGACTAAGAAAGGAAAAAAGTGCTTAGTTATAGATAAAAGAGAGCATTTAGGGGGAAATATATATTGCAGAGAGATAGAAGGAATACAAGTTCACCAATATGGCCCTCATATTTTCCATACTAATGATAAAGATATTTGGAATTATGTAAATCAGTTTGCAGAATTTAATCATTTTATATATAGCCCTGTAGCAAACTATAAAGGTAAATTGTATAACCTACCTTTCAATATGAATACCTTTTATCAATTATGGGGGGTTACTACGCCCAATGAAGCACAACAAATCATAGAAAAACAGATTAAAGAAAGTGGTATAACCTCCGCTCAAAACTTAGAGGAGCAAGCACTGTCATTGGTGGGACGTGATGTGTATGAAACACTTATCAAAGGATATACAGAAAAACAATGGGGACGTCCTGCGACAGAGCTACCAGCTTTTATTATCAAACGGCTTCCTGTCAGATATATTTTTGACAATAATTACTTTAATGATCGTTACCAAGGAATTCCTATAGGAGGTTATAATGTTATTATAGAAAATATGCTCAGGGGTATTGAAACAAGGACAGGAGTTGATTATCTTGAAAATAAGAGCCATTATGATAGTTTGGCTCATACTGTAGTATATACAGGTAAGATAGATGAATATTTTGAATATTGTTTTGGGGAATTAGAATACCGCTCCTTACGATTTGAGACAGATGTTTTAGAGATGGAAAACTTCCAAGGATGTGCAGGAATGAATTATACAGATGCTGCGACTCCTTATACTCGTATAGTAGAACATAAGCACTTTGAGTTTGGAAAACAGAAACATACTGTTATCACCAAAGAATATTCTCAAACTTGGAACAGAGAGAAAGAAGCTTATTACCCTATAAATAATACTGCTAATCAAGAGTTGTATAATAAGTATAAAGAAAAAGCTTCTACTTTGGCTAATGTTATTTTTGGAGGGCGATTGGCTGAATATAGATATTATGACATGCATCAGGTAATAGCTTCAGCCTTACAAAGAGTTAAAACAATAAATAGCCAATAAGATGATATTTGACAAACTAAAGCAACATAAAAAGATTATTGAAAATTTCTCTTATTTGTCTGTTTTGCAAATACTCTCATTAATTACTCCTTTAATTACTTATCCTTATTTAGTAAGAACTTTAGGAGAGATAATGTATGGAACAGTTGTATTCGCTCAGGCTGTAGTAGCCTATTTTAATATCTTAGTTGTTTTTGGTTTTAATTTCACAGCAGCAAAAGATGTTAGCTTACATAGAGATAACCCTAAGAAATTAAGTGAAATTATTAGTGCAGTAACTATTATCAAGACATTATTTCTAATAATTTCATTATTATTAATATCATGTTATATGTTTTATACTTCCAAAATGGATTATAGCTTATACTATTTGTCCTTTTGGATATGTCTGAATGAGATTCTATTCCCTACTTGGTTTTTTCAAGGAATAGAAGAGATGAAATATATTACTTTTATTAATTTAGGGATACGTGTTTTGTTTATAGGAATGATTTTTATATTTATAAAATCTCCCAATGACTATTTATTTTTCCCTTTACTGAATGGAATAGGGTCTCTTTTGGCGGGAGTTATTAGTTTCTCTTTATTATATAAAAAATACAAATTACAATTAATAAGAGTTCCTTTAAAAACACTAATTGAATATATAAAATCATCATATCATTTATTTATATCTAATGTATCTATTCAGATATATGTAAATGCCAATAAGATTATTATTGGTCATTTTTTAGGCATGCGAGAGGTTACTTATTACGACTTAGCAGAGAAAATAACTAATATGGGAAAAGTTCCTCAAGGCATGATTAATCAGGTCTTATACCCTAAGATAGCCTTAGAAAAAAATAAAGCCCTTTTAAAGAAAGTTCTCAGAGGAACAATTCTTATGAATGTTGTTTTGTACTTGATAGTTTTTCTGTTTTCTCATCAGATAGTAACCTATTTTGGAGGAAACGAAACTGTTCTAAGAATTCTATTTTTAACAGTACCTATTATAGGAATAAGCAATGTATTAATGATATTAACTTTACTACCCTTTGGGTATAATAAATCTTTTACAAGAATTGTCTTTTTATCAGCTTTCTTTTATTTATTCATTGTTTTGATACTTTATGGACTAAATTCTATATCGTTATATACTCTTACAGCCACCAATGTAGTTGTGGAATCGTTAGTTTCTATAATAGCATATATTTATGTTAGACGAAAAAAAATAATAGATTTATGAGTGAAGATAAAATTATTAAGATATTAGTTTGTTGCCACAAGAGGGATGTGATGGCTACCCAATCCCCTTATTTACCTATACAAGTAGGTAAGTCTATATCTACTACAGATTTAGGAATACAAGCTGATAATACTGGAGATAATATAAGTGAAAAAAACCAAAGCTATTGTGAACTTACAGGTATCTATTGGGCTTGGAAAAATTTGAAAGATATAGATTATATTGGACTTTGTCATTATAGGAGATATTTTGATTTTCATAAGCAGGGAAATATGATAGCACACAGCACGATTATTCCTTCTAAAGATTTTGAGAAATTAAATTTGTCAGTACCTAAGAATGTTTTAAAAGAATTGGAGAAAGGCTACATATTTATTCCTAAGAAAATAACTTATAAATATCCACTATACATTGATTATAGTATTCATCACTTAAGTGAAGATATTCGTAAATTAGAAGAAATAATTAACATCCATTGTGAAGATAAATATAAAGAAGCTTTTAGTAAAGTTATTCATCATAATAACAAACTAAGCCATTATAATATGTTTTTGATGTCATGGAAAGAGTTTGATAAATATTGTCAATGGCTTTTTTCTGTTTTAGTGATTGCAGAGAAAGAGATTAACATAACCAATTACAATTCTGTTCAAAAACGTATTTTTGGATATATGGCAGAGAGACTTTTTAATATTTATATCTATGCTAATCAACTAAAGGTAAAAGAATTACCTATACTTAAAATTAGTGATGAAATAAACAATACAAATCTTATAAAACGAATTGCTAGGACTCAAGTCAATAATTTAACTGCTTTATTCCATAAAATTTAAAAAATGATCTCTATTATTATAGTAAATTACAACACCAAACAGCTCACTTTGGATTGTATCAGATCTATATATAAATATACAAAAGATATTGATTTTGAGGTGATTGTAGTAGATAATGCCTCTTCAGATAATTCTGTTGAGGCTATTAGAGAATCTTTCCCTATAGTAAATGTAATAGAGCCTAAAGAAAATTTGGGTTTTGGTAGAGCTAATAATCTTGGAGCTAAATATGCTCAAGGTGAATACTTATTTTTACTCAATAGTGATACCTTACTTATAGAAAATAGTATTAAAAAACTATATGACTTTTATACAGAGAATCAAGAAAAACTTCATATTGGGGTCTTGGGATGCACTTTAGTAGATAAAGATTTAAATCTCATACATTCTGGAGGTGATTTCCCCACAATCAGTAGATATATCTTTGATCATCCTTTTCGTGTTATAAATAAAATATTTAAAACAAATAAGAGTACATTCAAAAAATATTCTTATAATAATCCTATAACTAAAATAGATATGGTAACAGGAGCTGATATTCTTCTATCCAAAGAAATATTTAATAAAGTAGGAGGCTTTGATGAGCGTTTTTTCCTTTATTATGAAGAAACAGATATGGAATATAAGCTTACAAAGTTAGGATATACTCACTATATCATAAATACCACAAAAATTATTCATTTGGAGGGAGGAAGTATGAGCTATTCCAATTGGAAACGAAAAATAATACAAAATAGTCAAACTCTTTATTTCAAATTAAATCACTCTAATCTCTTTTGGATATATGGAATATTTGAACTATTGATGACTCCTCTTAGATTCTTACAATTCAAATATTCTTTTGAAGAGAATTTAGATTTTGTGAAAAGTAATTTTAAAAATATCTTTTAAAGATATACATAGATAGTAAGATGAAAGAAGAAATAGATGCTTATAAAGGGTGTAAATTAATCCTTTTCATAAATATTTTTTATATTACTATATCATATTTATATGCCCTAATAAGAAAAGAATATAACGGAGATTTCTTAGATATTCCTGTTAATTTGAATCCCTTTTTTTTATCTTTTGTATGGATAATCTCTATAATTCCTTTCTTAGGACTATGGTTATTATATAAAAAATATAAAAAAAAACACATTCCTTACAAAAAAGTTTATATAAGTATAGGATTTGTGAAAATGTTTGTCTTTATATTATTAATATCTCATATTTTTGTCACATTAGTTTTTGGCGTCGGAAAGGCTGGTTTTTCTGTATACCAAGCCCCTTCTTTTATTAAATTTTTTATACAAATATTACTGCGCTTTGATTCTACTATGTGGGGCGTTTTCTTGATATTTATATGCTCTAAAAAAGATTATACAACTCTCTTATGGACAATTCTACTATTGAGCATTTTAGGAATAACGAGGGCGTCAATGGGATTTCTCTTTTTTACCTTTTGGATAACTATTATAAAATACAATAAAGAACTTTTACATTTTTTGAAAAAATATTTTTTTATAATATGTATAATAATTCCCACATTCCCTTTTTTTGTAGAATTTGCGTATAATCAGAGAGATATTCTTAGAAAAGCAGGAGATGGAAATATAAAATATGATAAAAACACTCTTTTGGCTGGAAAGTTAGTCGGAAGATTATCTAGTTTTTCTAATACTGCTATACTTATAGATAAAGGTATTTATTATTATATAATTGCACAAGATTTTGATACTTTTTTTTATCAAAAAAATATGCTTATAATGATTAATGGGAGTGTCTTCAGTAAAAAGGATGTGCCAGAAAAAGTACTTATTGAAAATGGACCTGAGAATGCTTCCTTTATGTTAGGAACCTCTGGGATTTTAATTTTTTCACTTTATAAATCTACAACTTCTTTCTTTATTAATTTATTTTCTATCATTATTATATGTATTCTAGTATTCAAAATATTAAAGACCATTAATTTTTCTATGAATAACGAATATGCTTTTTTTATATTATTGGGTCCTGTTCTAAGTGGTGTTGGTCTAGAATATTTCGCCTGTTTATTAAATGCTATCATATTGTTTATAACTTTACTTTTTTTTAGAGCTTTTAAAAAATTACAATTAAACTAATTTTATGAAACAAGTTATATATATAAATTCTTATGCCAATAAAAAACATCACGAATTATTTAATACTGCCGTACTAATTGCATTAAATAATTTTAATATCAAATTATACTCTGGTAAAAGATCTAAAAATAATATGATATTTCTATCTAAAGAAAACGGATTTAAACTGAATTTCAATAATATAAAAAGTACTAACCTATTTATATTAGAAGGAAATTCTAGATGGACTAATTTTTTTAAATATATTTTAGGCACTTTATATAATATATATATATTGTTATCTTCTAATAAAAATGATATCCTTATATATAATTTCAACAATTCTCTATCCTTGTATTTTTTGAATAAACTAAATTCTCTCTTAAAGAGAAAAATACTTATCTTCTGCCATGGAGAGATGGAATTATTAATTAACAATGAAGGAGGAGGGCTTGCAAAACTTCTAAAATGGAATCTTAGAAATTTTTTTCTAAGAAAAAGAAATATTTATATTTCATTCTGTGTCTTAGGTGATTGTGTGATAGAAAATCTAAAAAATATAATAGGAGAAAATATTAAATATTTTTACAGTATTGATCATCCCTATTTTTTTAATAAAAATATTGATGAAAACATTAATAATAAAAATAATGTAGTGTCTTTTGCTACAATTGGTGAATTAAATATTTTTAAAGGACTATATTCTTATATAAATCTTTTAGAAAAAGTCAATATGAAAGATAAATCTTTTTCTATAATAGGTAACACAAGTGATCATGTAGAAGAACTCAAAAAGAAAAATATTATTTTAAGGGGAAAGGATAATTATTTAGATCGAAAAGATTTTGAAAACCTAATTTCAAAAATAGATTATGCTCTATATTTCTATTCATCCAACAAATATAAACTAACTGCAAGTGGAGCTATTTTTGATGCTATCAACGCTAGAAAACCCATTATAGCATTAGAGAATGATTATTTCAGATACCTTTTCAAAAAATATGGGACAATTGGATATCTTTGTAAAAATATAGACGAAATGGCAGAGGTAATCAACAATATAAGAAAAGAAAAGAAAACTATTTTTAATTTTGATAATTATATCAACCAACTATCTATAGATTCTTTTACAAAAAATTTTTTAAATATTATAGAAAGAATGTGATTATGTCAACTCCAAAGATTTCTGTTTGTATAGCTACCTACAATGGTGAAAAATACATAAAAGAGCAATTAGAATCTATTATACATCAATTAGATAAAGATGATGAAATCATTATATCTGATGATGGATCAAATGATAAAACTATCCAAATAATAGAAAACTTTAAAGATACTAGAATTAAAATTTTTAATCATTCTCCCAATAGAAAAACAAAATATAAATTTGATTTAACTACTCGAAATATAGAAAATGCTCTTTCTAAAGCACAAGGGGATTTTATTTTTTTAGCAGATCAAGATGATATTTGGATAAAAAACAAGGTTGAAAAAATAATACCTTTCTTTGAAAAATATAGTTTAATACTACATGATTGTACTATAATAAATGATTCCAAAAAGGTATTACATGAATCATATTTTAAATTAAATAAATCAAGAACAGGTGTTGTCAATAACCTTATAAAAAATTCCTATTTAGGATGCTGTATGGCTTTTAGGAAAAGTATTTTAAAAAAATCTATTCCTTTCCCTACATCTCCTATTCCACATGATATTTGGATAGGATTGATTGCTGAACTTAAAGAGAATGTTTTCTTTTGTAATGAAAAATTAATCCAATATAGAAGACATGAAAATAATTTGTCTTCATCGTCATCAAAAAGCAACAATTCTATTTATTTTAAATTAAAATATAGATTTTTTATTTTGAAAAATTTAATCAAAAAACTATTTATATGAAAATCTTACATATAGGAAAATTCTATCCTCCTTATTTTGGGGGGATTGAAAAGGTTAATTATGATATTGTAGAGGGTTTGAATACAAAAGGTATTCAAACGGATGTATTGTGTTCTAATCATACCAAGGGAAACTCTTTTTCAGAAATTCCCTATAAAATATATAGAACTCACACTTTAAAAGTTATAGCTTCTACCCCATTAAGTTATAGTCTTATAACAACTCTAAAGAAGATTCAAGACAATTATGATATTATCCATGTCCATTTACCTAATCCTATGGCTAACTTAGCTATCTTTCTTACACGTCCCAAGGGTAAAATTATTTTGCATTGGCATAGTGATATCATAAAACAAAAAAAATTATTAAAACTATATAGTCCTTTACAAACTTGGTTATTAAAGAGAGCTGATAAAATAGTTACTACTACCCCTACTTACTTAGAAGGTTCCAATACTTTAAAAAAATATAAAAATAAAATAGTATGTATTCCTATTGGTATTGATAACAACGAATTATTCATAGACCAAAATACTTTAAATAGCCTAAAAAACAAATATAAAGGATATAAAATAATTTTTAGCTTAGGAAGACTTGTTTATTATAAAGGTTTTGAATATTTAATAGAAACAGTAAAATCTTTACCCAATGATATTATCATTCTAATAGCAGGTATTGGCGAATTAAAAGAAAAATTACAAGAACACATTTCTAAACATAATTTACAAGATAGAGTAAAACTCTTAGGAAAAATCCCTTTTGAAGAGTTAGGAGCTTATTACCAGCTTTGTGATATATTTTGTCTCCCTTCTACCGAACGATCAGAAGCTTTTGGAGTAGTACAAATCGAAGCTATGGCTTTTGGAAAACCTGTTATTTCTACAAGTATCAAAGGTTCAGGGGTTGATTGGGTAAACCTCAATAATGTATCAGGTATTATAGTGCCTCCTAAAGATACTAACAGATTGACAGAAGCTATTATGGAATTACTTACTGATGAAAAGAAATATCAACTGTTATCAATAGGTGCTAAAAAAAGATATGAAGAAGTATTTACAAAAGATAAAATGGTAGATAGTTTTAAAAGTCTCTATTTAGAAATATTAGAATCTTAATCTATAATTCATATTATTTTCGTACCTTTGCCTCAAAATCTATACTTATGCAACTCACACAAAAGCTCAAACAAATCTTTATAAGTGATTTAGAAAAATACTCCCCTTTTATGGAGCAAGACTTGAAGAAATTGCTTATGAATGTCTCTATCCCTTATCTCAATGGTAAGGAGGTAGCGCATGTGGTGGCCTTTTGTTTTGAGTATGACTATGAGGATCTTACCATTTCCTTTTGGGCATTGGGAGAAAATAATGAAATTATCTCTGAAATACTCGAACTTCCTACCGAAAGGGACGAAAAACACTTCCCTTCGGATAAGTTTGTTGTAGAAGAAGAGGACTTGGAGGACTTATTATATGAAACAGAGCTGGAGGAAAACGAAATTGAGGATTTGCTTATTGAATACCGACAGGAAAAACTAGCTATCTTCACCAACTGGTTTATAGCTCGTTGGAAAAATGTTACCGAACAGCTTAATGTTACCATTGATGCCTATTTTTCTAAACTCAATGCTTTCTATAAGACAGATCTGAACACCTTAGAGCCTATCAGTTCAGAGGAAATTCAGGAGAAATATACAAATCCAGAAAATGAAATATAACACTTTATTACACATGAGAACATTTGCCCAGGTCTTTTGTTTAAGTTGGCTCTTTTTTTGCGGTAGCTTAGCTACAAATGCACAGACAAAAGGACATTTTTCCGATAAAAGATTACAAACAGACACTTCAATAGCAGGTTATGATGGGCCTTATATCTTTTATAATAAAGAAAAAGCCATCATAAAGCAGATTATTGAGAAGAAAGGGCAACCTACAAGTGTAAGTGAAGAACTGGCATATCCCATTGCTGGTAAGAAGCTTAAATGTTATGTGAATGACAAAGAGCATTTCTCTTTCAAGGTACAGGAATTACTACAAAACCAGCCTTCTGTATATGCCATGCCTGAGAAGCTCATTGCTATTTCTGATATAGAGGGGCGTTTTGAGGAGTTCAAGGACTTTCTCATTGCCAATAAGGTGATGGATAAGCACTACAAATGGACTTTTGGTAAAGGACATTTAGTTACTGTAGGTGATTTCTTTGATCGAGGTTTGTTAGTCACCCAAACACTTTGGCTTATTTATTCCTTGGAAGAACAAGCTGAAAAGGCAGGAGGCAAGGTGCACTTTATCCTTGGCAACCATGATCTTATGAATATGAACAATGATTTTCGCTATGTTCGTAAGAAATACCTTGAGAATGCCAAACTCATGGGACAAGAATATTATGATTTCTACAAACCTAATACAGAATTGGGGCGTTGGTTAGCTACTAAAAATATTCTGGAGAAAATAGGAGACTATATCTTTGTTCATGCAGGCATTTCCAAAGAGGTAAGTGATCTGAATATGGGGGTTGAGGGGATCAATAAGTATGCACGAGGCTACTATTTCCATAATAGAGAAGCAACATTAGGAACTGATCCCATAGGAAAAACCATCTATATGTTTGGTAAAAGTCCTATGTGGTATCGTGGTTATGGAAAGCAGACTATTGATAAAGCAGAATTTGCAGCCATTGCCAAAAATATGGATACTAAGAAATTTGTAATTGGGCATACTCTCCACGAATCAGTAACTTATCTTATGGATAAGCAAGTCATTGATCTTGATGTGCTCCATGCCAAAGGAATTACTCAGGGATTACTGATAGAAAATGGACAAGAATATATGGTAGATATTCATGGACAAAAGTCAGCTATCAAGGATCAAGCCAAAGAAGTTGATGATTAATTATTATATTTAAATTGTTTTTATTTACTCATGAACATGAAAAATCAATTTGGAATACTCTTTTGTTTATTCTGAGTTGATTTTTCCCCTTTATGAACATTACCTCAAATGAAATTCCAATTAGTATCCGATTTCAAGCCTATGGGCGACCAGCCTGCTGCTATTGCCTCTTTGGTCAATGGTATCAATGACCAAGAGAAATACCAAACGCTCTTGGGTGTTACAGGCTCTGGAAAGACCTTTACTATAGCCAATGTAGTGGAACAGGTACAGGTGCCTACTCTGGTCTTGGCCCATAATAAGACCCTTGCCGCTCAGCTCTATAGTGAGTTCAAGGCCTTCTTTCCGAACAATGCAGTGGAGTACTTTGTATCTTATTATGACTACTACCAGCCTGAGGCTTATATCCCTACAACTGGGGTGTATATAGAGAAGGATTTGTCTATCAATGAGGATATTGAGCGAATGCGCCTTAGTACTACCTCTTCTCTACTCTCTGGCCGCCGTGATGTGCTCGTGGTAGCGTCTGTCTCATGCTTATATGGTATCGGAAACCCCTTGGAGTTCCAGAAGAACGTCATTTCTATAGAGGAAGGACAAACACTCACGCGTACCAAGTTTATGCACCAACTTGTACAGAGTCTCTACGCACGCACCACAGCCGACTTCCTACATGGGAATTTCAGAGTAAAGGGCGATGTCATTGATGTCTTCCCTGGCTATAGCGAAACGCCTATTCGAGTACATTTCTTCGGCAATGAAATCGAACTGATAGAGACTTTTGACCGCGAGACAAATAAGACCATAGAGCGCTTGGAAAAGCTCAATATCTATCCCGCTAATATGTTTGTTACCTCTCCTGAAATACTACAAGCAGCTATCAGGGAGATTCAGGACGATTTGGTCAAGCAAATAGCGTTCTTTCAATCGGTAGGGAAAAACCTGGAAGCAAAGCGCTTGGAGGAGCGTACCAATTTTGACCTAGAGATGATACGTGAGTTGGGCTATTGCTCTGGAATAGAGAACTATTCCCGCTACTTGGACAGACGCCCTCCAGGGAGTCGCCCCTTCTGCCTGATAGACTATTTCCCTAAGGACTTCCTTATGGTGATAGACGAGAGCCACGCTACTGTTCCCCAAGTACGCGCTATGTATGGGGGCGATAGGAGCAGGAAAGAGAACTTAGTAGAATACGGATTCCGCCTTCCGGCAGCGATGGACAACCGTCCACTTAAGTTTGAAGAGTTCGAAGCGCTACAAAATCAGGTGATCTATGTCAGTGCTACCCCTGCGGATTACGAATTGCAGAAGTGTGGAGGTGTATATGTGGAACAAGTCATTCGCCCTACTGGTTTGCTCGACCCTAAGATAGAGGTACGCCCAAGCAAAAACCAAATAGATGACCTCTTAGAAGAAATACAGAAGTGTGTAGAGGAAGACCAACGTGTACTGGTAACCACGCTTACCAAGCGTATGGCGGAGGAGCTGACTAAGTACCTAACCAAGATGGAGGTACGTTGTCGCTATGTCCATAGTGATGTAGATACGCTGGAGCGTATCGAGATTATGCAAGATCTTAGAAAAGGGCTTTTTGATGTACTTATAGGAGTGAACCTGCTCAGGGAGGGATTAGACTTGCCTGAAGTATCCTTGGTTGCTATCTTGGACGCTGATAAAGAAGGCTTTTTGCGCTCGGCACGTTCCATGACCCAAACAGTAGGGCGTGCTGCTCGTAATATAGATGGCCGCGCTATTATGTATGCCGACAAAATGACTGATAGTATGCGCATTACCATTGAGGAAACCACCTACCGAAGGGAAAAACAGATGAACTACAACCTCACCCACGGTATTACCCCGCAGCCATTGCATAAGAAAATCGAGAATCCTCTTAGCAAAAGCCCTATTACGGAATTTCATTATGAAAATGCTCCGAAAAAGAAAGAACACTCCCCTACCAAGCCGATGAGCAGAGGAGAACTTGAGAAAGAAATACAACAGACTCGCAAGCTGATGGAAGCCGCTTCCAAAGAATTGGACTTCATTCAGGCGGCACACTACCGCGACCTACTCAAGGAACTCCAGGAAAAACTTCAAGCAAGCTCCTTATAGGCATTGTGTATCAAAAGATAATCAGCAAGCACCAAGGCAGACATCGCCTCTACGATGGGGACCGCACGAGGTACTACACAGGGGTCATGTCTGCCTTTTCCTTGGAACTGTACCACCTCCCCTGCCCTATTGATCGTCTCTTGCTCCTGCATAAGCGTTGCCACCGGCTTGAAGGCTACACGGAAATAGATATCCATTCCATTGGAAATGCCCCCTTGTATGCCCCCTGAGTAGTTGGTACGAGTCGTGCCATCAGGCAAGAATATATCGTTGTTCTGGCTTCCTCTTTTTCCAGTAGAAGCGAATCCTCCTCCGTAGTCAAAACCTTTTACTGCATTGATAGAAAGCATGGCCTTACCCAACTCAGCATGTAAGCGGTCAAAAACGGGTTCGCCCAATCCTACAGGCACGCCTTGTATTACACAAGAAACAATACCTCCAACTGTATCTCCGTCCTTGCGTACCTCCCTGATATAGGCTTCCATTTGTTCTGCCAGTACAGGATCTGGACAGCGTACGGGATTTTTTTCTATTTGGGAAAAATCAAGCAATTGGTAATCCTTTTCAGGCAATGCCAACTCCCCTACGGCTGATACATAGGCGGTAATTTTTATCCCTTTTAGGAACTGCTTGGCAATAGCTCCCGCCACTACGCGAACGGCTGTTTCTCGAGCTGAACTACGTCCGCCCCCGCGATAATCACGTAAGCCATATTTCTGCTCATAGACATAGTCTGCATGGGAGGGACGATATAAGTCCTTCAAATGGTCATAGTCCTGAGAATGTTGTTGGGTATTGGCTATGATAAATCCAATAGGTGCCCCTGTGGTCTTTCCCTCAAAAATACCCGAAAGAAACTGCACCTTATCAGCTTCCTTACGTTGGGTTACGATAGCCGACTGCCCAGGCCGACGCCTATCAAGCTCTCTCTGTATTTGCTCAAAGTCCAATGCGATTCCCGCAGGGCAACCATCAATTACGCCACCTATAGCTGCTCCGTGTGATTCGCCAAAGGTAGTGAGCCTAAAAAGATGCCCAAATGTATTTCCTGCCATAGTCCTAATCTTCTAATTTTTCAATAGTAACTTCATAAAGCTGCTCAAAAAGCTGTTCTACATAACTAGCCTCTGCCTTGCGCACCTCTATAAGAAGGGTGCAGTTCATCTCCATAGTCTGCGAAACAATGGTGAGATTCCTATCCTTAATAATTTTCATCACCTTATTCATATCCTTGTAATCAAAGACAATTTTGTAGGTAAGGTCAATGGTGCGTTCCTCTATTTCAGCCTCTTGAAGAGTGAGCTGAGCAGTGGTTTTGTAGGCAGTAATAAGACCGCTCACCCCCAACTTGATCCCACCAAAGTAGCGCACTACAATCAGTAGTACATTGGTTAGCTCAAAGGACTGTATCTGCCTATATATAGGTAGCCCTGCCGTTCCGCTGGGCTCTCCATCGTCATTCGCTCTATAGATAAATTGCTCTTTGCCCAACTGATAGGCATAACACCAGTGCCGTGCTGAAAAGTGTTCTTTCTTAATCGCCTCCAAGTGCTTTTTCACTTCCTCCTCCGTGGTAATAGGATACAAATAACCTATAAACTTACTGCTCTTATCCTTATAGATAATGTCAGTAACAGGCAGGCCAATAGTCTTATAGGTATCTGTCATAGGAGTGAAGAATGAATAGTGAAAGGTGAAAAATAAAGTGCAAAGATATAAAAACAACCCCTATATTGCTATAGGGGCTCCTTTAGATGTTTTCACAACGGAATAATCCTTATTGTGAGTTGCTTTCAAATATGGGACAAAAGTACAACATTTTTTTTTAAATAACAAACTTAAATGTAATTTTTTTTATTAAGTTTGTAGCGAATTAAACTTATTAAATATATGAAATATATAAAATACATATTAGGATTAGACATAGGTTCCAACTCCATTGGTTGGGCGCTTATTCAGCTAGATCTCTTGCAAAAAACAAAAAGAATTATTGCCACAGGAAGTAGAATTATTCCTATGGATCAGAAAGTTTTAAGTGATTTTGGAAAAGGAATTACTATTTCTCCGACTGCTCAAAGGACCTCCTATAGAAATGCACGACATTGTCGAGAACGGCATTTGCTACGTCGTGAACGTCTTCATAGGGTACTCCATATTTTAGGCTTCCTGCCTACTCACTATGATAAGCAGATTGATTTTTCAAAGAGATATGGTAAATTTGTAGATAATACAGAACCAAAAATAGCCTATAACGAAAGGAAATTCCTCTTTATGGATAGTTTTCAGGAGATGCTAGCTGATTTTAAAATACATCAGCCTGACTTATTCTATACTAAAAAGAATGGAGAAGAAAGCAAAATTCCCTATGACTGGACAATTTATTACCTTAGAAAGAAAGCGCTTTCAAGGAAAATTAGTAAAGAAGAATTGGCTTGGATTATTTTAAATTTCAACCAAAAGAGAGGGTATTATCAATTACGTGAAGAAGAAGAAGAAAATAAGGAGAATGATTTTGAGATTATTTCCTCTAAAATTATATCTGTTATTAAGAAAGATAAAGATAAAAAATATAATAAGTATTGGTATGATATAATTTTAGAAAATGGATTGGTATACCAAGCTGCTTTTTATAATGATTTTGTATATAACTGGATTAATCAAGATAGAGAATTCATAATAGAACGAATTTCCTTAAAGAATGGGACTGAAAAAGTAAAACTTTCATATCTACCTACTTTCGATGAAATTGATAAGATGGATAAGAAAGAACAGGATAAATACTACAAAAAGATAAAAATTAAAACCGAAAATAGTATTGGAAATAAAACAGTAGGATGCTATATCTATGATCATATTCTGCAAAACCCTAATGAAAAAATCAAAGGGAAATTAGTCCGTACCATTGAACGAAAATATTACAAAGAAGAGCTAAAGGCTATTTTAGAAAAACAAGTAGCTCTACAGCCTGAACTATTTACAGATCAATTGTTTGCCGATTGTATTCGAGAACTCTATAGCAAGAATGAAGCACAACAGCGAAATCTTGCAGCAAGAGATTTTGTACATTTGTTTGTAGAAGATATCATTTTCTACCAACGTTCTTTGCGCCGCCAGAAATCAACTCTTGCTAATTGTAGTTTGGAGTCTCGTTCCTATATAGATAAGGATAGCCATACTCGTAAAGAAGCCCCTTTGAAGGTATGTCCCAAATCTAACCCTTATTATCAAGAGTTTAGAGTACTCCAATGGTTACAAAACCTCAAAATATACGAGATAGATACCGATCAGGAAGTGACCCATGAATTTATAAAGACCTTAGAAGACAAACAGCAATTCTTTGATTTCCTGATGAATCAGAAAGAGATTGATTGTGAGGAATTACTAAAGTATTTCCTCAACCAGACCTATCCAAACGCCAGAGAAAAAGCACTAAAGAGTGAGCTGAAGAAATGGAAAGATACTTATCGCTGGAACTATGTATATGATATAGGAGAAAAATCATCCAAGAAATATCCTATGAATGAGACCAGATATGAGCTTAAGCGACATTTAGAAAAAGTAGCCAACTTACCTGATGATTTCCTTTCCTCAGAGGTAGAATACCTGCTATGGCATTTGATCTATTCGGTTAAAGATAAGGTCGCATATGAGAAAGGTCTAAAGACATTTGCACAAAAACATCACTTAGATAAAGATTCTTTTGTAGAGAGTTTCAAGAAATTCAAACCCTACCCGAGTGAATATGGTAGTTTTTCTGAAAAAGCTATCCGAAAACTACTTCCTCTGATGCGTTTTGGCTCTTATTGGGACTTCAACCATATAGATAAGAATACTCAAAAGCGTATAGAAGACCTTATCACAGGAGTAGAAAATGAAGAAATACGTACTATTCTCCGAGAAAAAGCCGAAAAGTATCAGCTTGAAAAGGAAACTGATTTTCAAGACTTACCTCTTTGGCTGGCTCAATATATTGTCTATAACCGACATGCTGAGGCTTCTTCTCTTGAGAAATGGACTTCAGTAAATGATTTGGAGACCTACCTCAATGAGTTCAAGCAATATTCGCTTAGAAACCCTATAGTAGAACAGGTAGTTATGGAAACCTTACGTGTAGTCAGAGATATTTGGCAACAATATGGACAAGGACAAGCCAGTTTCTTTGATGAAATTCATATAGAACTCGGAAGAGAGCTTAAGAAAACCGCTAAAGAAAGAGAAAAACTATCCAAACAAAACCAAAAGAATGAAGATATCAATTTATCTATTAAGGAAAAACTTAAAGAATTGGAAAAGTATAATACAAGAGCTTACTCTATTACACATCAGGAAAAATATAAACTATGGTTGGAACAGAAACATATATCCCCTTACACAGGACAGATTATCTCCCCCGAAAATCTCTTTACAGATAATTATGAAATAGAACATATTATCCCACAAAGTCGATTTTTCGACGATAGTCTTTCTAATAAAGTCGTCTGTGAATCTATTGTAAATAAAGCTCCTTACAAAGACCGGCAATTAGGTTTAGAATTCATTAAAAATCAAGGAGGAAGAATAGTTAAAGAACTCTCCACGGAAAATAAAACCATAAAAATATTTACCGAGGAACAATACAGAACATTTATAAAGGAACATTATAGTAACAACCCTGAAAAAACAAAGAAACTTCTTTTAGAAGAAATTCCTGAAAAAATGGTTGCTCGCCAAATGAATGATACGTGCTACATCAGTAAGTTTATTTCGGAAATTCTTTCTAAGATAGTACGTTCAGATGAGCAAGACGAAGGGGTTCATTCCAAAAATGTTATTCTATGCACAGGTAAGATTACCTCCGCTCTTAAGCAAGATTGGGGCGTAAATGATGTATGGAATGACCTTATTTTGCCTCGTTTTGAGCGAATGAATGACCTTACCCAGAGTACGCTCTTTACGACCTATAATGAAAAATACCAAAAATATCTACCCACTGTCCCTATGGAATATAGTAATGGTTTCCAAAAGAAGCGTATAGACCACCGTCATCACGCTATGGATGCTATTATCATTGCTTGTGCTACCAGAGAGCATATTAACTATATAAATAACCAACATGCTTTAGAAAAAGGAAAAGATAAAAAGGAAAAACAAAAAGAACATGATAAACTTAGAGAAAAACTTTGCATCAAAAAGGACAATAAAGGAAGTGAAGAAAATTATAGTTGGATATTCAAAAAACCTTGGGATACCTTTACTCAAGAAGTACAAGCTGCCTTAGAAGGTATTGTAGTAAGTTTCAAGCAAAACCTACGTGTGATTAACAAGGCCACCAACTATTATGAACGTTGGGTAGAAGAAAATGGTAAGTATATTAAGAAAATGGTCAAGCAGGAGGGTACTAACTGGGCTATCCGAAAACCTCTGCATGAGGAAACCATTTCAGGTAAAATTTATTTAGATAGAGAGGAAATAACTAAGAATGATATACTTACTGCTACTAGAAAAACTGTTGATAGTAGTTTTGATGAAAAAAGAATAAAAAAAATTACAGACACAGGGATTCAAAAGATACTACTTAATTATCTTAAGTATAAAGGAAGTCCAGAAATAGCCTTTTCTCCCGAAGGATTAGAAGAACTTAATAAAAATTTATCTATTTATAATGATGGGAAGCCTCACAAACCTATCTATAAAGTAAGAATCTATGAAAAGGGAAGTGGTCGATTTGCGTTAGGAGAAAAAGGTAGAAAATATAAAAAATACGTACAGGGAGCTCCTAATCTATATTTTGGCATATATCAAGGGGCTAACAAGCGTTCCTTTGCTACCATTCCGCTCAATGAAGTGATTGAACGACAGAAACAAGGACGCCCTTCTATTCCTGAATATAATGAAAAAGGAGATCCCTTACTCTTTAGCCTCTCTCCCAATGACTTGGTATATGTCCCTGTAGAAGGCGAAATCATAGAGGATATTGATTTTCAAAATCTTTCTAAGGAACAAAAAGAAAGGATATATAATGTAAATGATTTTTCTTCTACTTGTTATTTTACGCCTAATAGAATTGCAAAAGCTATTTTTCCTAAGGAAGTTGATTTGCAAAGAAAAGGAGATAAATTACCTGGTTCTTATGATACTAAAACAGCAAGTCTGGAAGGAATTCAAATAAAAGAAGTCTGTATCAAACTAAAAATAGACCGTTTAGGAAATATTAGTAAAGCATAAGATTTTTACTCATCTAATATCAATAAGCTATGTTGTACCGTTCTATTTATATAGGTAACCCTGCTTATTTGAAGCTGAAAGACAAACAATTAAAGGTTACCGACCCAGAAAGTAAAGAAGAAAAAGGCAGTATCCCTATAGAAGATATAGGGCTACTGATGCTTGACCATTACCAAATCACTCTCTCCCACCAGCTAATACAGGAACTGATGAAAAACAATGTGATCCTTATCAGCTGTGATGAACGGCACCTCCCCTTGGCAAGGAGAATGCCCAGGTACATATCAACCGTGTCAAGCAATGGCTCCCTGAATTTGGAAAAGTAGCCATATTGACTATCACTGACAAGCAATTTGAAGGAATAGAGATCTTCTATTGTCAATCAAAGAAAGATCCTTCTAAAGATTGTATCCAGCTCACTCTTTTTTAAATTTTAGAAAACAAAAAACCTTCCTTTTTATTCCTAAGATAGAATAGAAAAGAAGGTTTTTTCTTTTTGAACTTTTGTAATAACCTACAGACAATCAATCCTTTTTAAAGATTGAGGTTGTTTGAGGTCACAAAGTTACGAATTTGAAAGCAACTCACAACCCCAAAAATCATGACAAATTTGTATCCACTGTTGTTTGAGGTCACAAAGTTACGAATTTGAAAGCAACTCACAACTTGCCATGGCATCAAATTCGTTTCTCCATAGTTGTTTGAGGTCACAAAGTTACGAATTTGAAAGCAACTCACAACTACATTTCCTACAAGGGGTTATTTACTTATGTTGTTTTGAGGTCACAAAGTTACGAATTTGAAAGCAACTCACAACACGTGTGTGGAGCTGTCTTTTACCTTAGTGTTGTTTGAGGTCACAAAGTTACGAATTTGAAAGCAAC